>JAHEYX010000097.1 GCA_023251415.1 Chitinophagales bacterium | reverse complement strand
TGCTTGTCGTTTTTCCAATAAAATTATTGCCTTTGACCCTCGTTTTTCGGAACACATCAGTGCCTATACTTCAGGCATGATAGGGGTTAGAAGCAGTATTCGTATCGAACTACGCACGCCATTACCAACCAAAGGCGCCTTACCGGATACGAGCTTATTAAACGACTTGTTTGAATTTGAACCGCAAATTGAAGGCAAAGCACACTGGTTAAGCGAAAGAACTATCGTATTTGTACCTAACCAGGTTATGTCGCATAAAACATTTTACAATGCGGTATTCCATCTAAGTAAATTGAAAAAGGTGAAACATGAACTGCAGGATTTCCATTTTCAGTTTTCAACCTATGAACAGCATGAATATGTTATGTTAGAAGGCTTACAACTTTATAATAATTACGAAGTCAATTACCAACGCCTGGTTGGAAGTATACGAACATTAGATTATTCCGATACTGCATTGATAAAGAAAACAGTAGTTGTTGAACAAGACGGTGTTGCCATGCGCATAAAGTGGAGTTTCGCATACAATGAAGGCATCATCCAATCCAACTTTACAATTGATAGTGTCAAACGTAAACCCGAAGCCTCACACGTAAAGGTTAGTTGGGATGGTAGTACTATCGAAGCAAAGGAGCTTGGCTATAAAGAGCTTATTGTGCCTGCCTTGGGTGATTATCAAGTTAATGATGTACGAATCCGTAATGATGAAGATGAACAAGCCGTTGATATTGAATTTTCCGAACCCTTGCTGCCTACTCAAAACCTGGATGGTATTATTACAATCGAGGGAGCTGATAAGTTGAAATTTAGTGTTTCCGGCAATTTAGTAACCGTGTTTTTTGAGGAGCCACCTTTAGGAATCAAACGTATTCGAGTAAGCAATGCTATTAAAAACATACGCGGGTATAAAATGAAAACGCCGTTTGAATCTTCCTTAGAATTTAATCCCCCGTATCCACGCTTACGCATTGTAGGTAAAGGCTGTATTTTACCTAATTCACAAGGTTTGATTTTCCCATTCGAAACTATCAACCTCAAAGCTGTTGAAGTGCGTGTGATAAAAATATTCGAAAATAATATTCACCAGTTTCTTCAAATAAATGAACTGGATGGTAATGAAGGTTTACGCCGTGTTGGTGTGGTGTTAAAAGAAAAGCGTATCAGTTTACAATACAATAAAAATGTGCTTACAAAATGGACTAAACATGTAATCGACCTGAATCAATTGATACAACCCGATCCCGGAAGTATTTATCGTATCTCAATTAAATTTAGTAAAGAAGATATGATCTATACTTGCGATACCAGCGGACAAACACCAGTCGAGGATAAAATCAATGAAGTGAAATTAAACTTAGGAGAAGCCGAACGCAATTGGGATAAATTAAATTGGAATGAAAATTATTTCGACGAATACGAATCATGGGGCGATTATAGTGAAAACAACACTCCTTGTGATGATGGATATTGTACCGGTAAAGCAGTAAGCAGAAATATCCTGGCTTCTGATTTAGGTATTATATTTAAGCTGGATGAAAATAAACTAAGTCACACTTTCATCAGCAATATGATAACTACTTTGCCAATGGATCAAGTGCAAGTAGCGTTTTATGATTATACCAATCAATTGATTACGAAAGGCGTTACCAATGCATCCGGAAAATGTGAGGTAGTATTAAATCAAAAACCATTCTTATTGGTGGCTCAATATGGTAAACAACGGGGTTACTTAAAGCTTGTAGAAGCCAATGCCAATTCATTAAGTAAATTTGATATTGATGGTGAACAAGTGTTTTACGGCATAAAAGGATTTTTATATGCCGAACGTGGTGTATGGCGTCCGGGTGACAGTATTTATTTGAATTTTGTTTTATCTGATCCGCAACACATTCTACCAACTAAACATCCTGTTTATTTTGAATTGCATGATCCTTCCGGAAAAATAATTGCTCAACGCTCCATCACTACTGCTGTTAATCACACCTATGATTTACGTACTGCCACAGGCGCCAATGCCCCAACCGGTAATTATTTGGCTACAGTTCGTGTAGGTAATTTTGAATACAACAAATCCTTACATGTTGAAACCGTAAAACCCAATCGATTAAAAATTACTTTCGAAAACAAATCGCTATTATGTGAAAGCAACAGCAAAGAGAGTATAAGCCTAAAAGCGAAATGGTTGCACGGTGCTGATGCAAAGAACTTAAAGGCAAAAGTATATGCACGAGTTTATCCGGCAGCATCCGGTTTCGAAGCGTACAAAAATTACTTGTTCAATTCTCCATTGCGGACATGTATTTCAGGAGAAGCATTAATTTACGACAGTACTTTAAATAACACCGGGGCAGCAACTATTTTGGTAAACCGACATTTAAAGAGCAATGCTCCTGGTTTATTGAATATATCCTTATCGACTAAAGTGTTTGAAGAAAGCGGTGATTTTAGTATCGACAAAACCACTTATCGCTACTCACCTTTTGAAAATTATATTGGTTTGCAAACACCGAATGAAAACAGCGATTGGTTGAAATACAATACCGCTTATAAATTTAATGTGGTGACTATTAATCAAAATGCAAAGCCGGTCGACATTACTAAATTGCATTTGCAAGTTTTTAAAATAGAGTGGCGCTGGTGGTATGAAGCCGATGAAGAAGACGCAAGTGCTTATTTAACTAAAGCCGGAACCTACTGTGTGATGGATTCTTTCATTTCAACAAAAAATGGAAATACCTGCTTTAACTTTAAATCGATTGAAAAATCTTATGCTCGCTATTTAATTGTAATTACTGATGAAAAAGGCGGACATCAAACCGGTAAAATTATCAATTTCGATTATCCGTATTGGGGACAAGCCAATCAAAGTAATGCCGAAAACGCTACGATGCTTAACTTCTCTTGCGACAAACAAAACTACAAGAAAGGGGAAAAAGTTAAATTAACGATTCCTTCTGCAGCAAAAGGTAGCGCATTAATTAGTATTGAACGAGGCAATCGTGTTGTGCAAACCAATTGGATAGCTACTGAAAAAGGAGTGACGAAATATGAATTTACAGCTACAGCCGCAATGAGTCCGAATGCTTATATTCATGTTACACTTATTCAACCACACATCAATACCATCAATGATTTACCTATACGCATGTACGGTGTTGTTCCTTTTACAGTAGATGATGAAAATTCGCATTTGACGCCGCTTATAACCATGCCCGATGTAATACGTCCTGAAAGCAATGTTACAATTGCTGTACGTGAAGCAAAAGGAAAAGCAATGACCTATACTTTGGCTATAGTAGATGATGGATTATTGGATTTAACACATTTTAAAACACCCGAAATTTGGAATGCCTTTAATGCTAAAGAAGCATTGGGTGTAAAAACTTGGGACATGTATGATAATGTGATTGGTGCTTATGCCGGCAAGCTGGATCATTTATTAAGCATTGGTGGTGATGGTAGCAACGATGGAAGCAATGCTACTAAAGCTAATCGTTTTAAACCTATGGTGAAATTCATGGGACCGTTTTATGTTAGTGCTGGTCAATCAAAAAGCCATACTGTTTCCATTCCAAATTACATCGGACGTGTTCGAGTAATGGTTGTTGCTCAAAATGAATCCGCATTCGGAAGTACGGAGAAAGAAGTGGAAGTTAATAAACCATTGATGCTGTTGGCTACCATGCCACGTGTTATTTCTCCGGATGAGACCATAAGTATACCTGTTGATGTATTTGTAATGAACGACCAATTGAAAGATGTTAAAGTAGAATTGGAAACATCGAATTTACTTACGATTCAAGCAGCTAAACAACAAACCATCCATTTTGAAAAGAAAGGTGATGAATTACTCTACTTTACTGTTAAAGTAGCACAACGAGTTGGCATCGCTAAAATAAAAGTTAAAGCAACAGCCGGTAAAGAAACTGCTTATCAAGAAATTGAAATAGAAGTACGCATGCCTAATCCGCTTATTGCTAAAACACAAGATGTAGTAATTAACCAAGGGGAAGAGAAAAGTGTAAACTTGCAATTTACTAATATCACAGGTACCAATACAGCCACCGTTGAAGTAAGTAATATACCGCCCATTAATTTAAACAATCGCTTAGATTATCTTATTCAATATCCGCATGGTTGCATTGAGCAAACTACTTCATCCGTATTCCCGCAATTGTATATCGGTCGTTTGCAAGAGTTGACAGCTGCTCAACAAAAACAACTTAGTTACAACATCAAAAAAGCAATTCAACGCTTACAGTTGTTTCAAACTTTTTCAGGGGGATTTAGTTATTGGCCTAATGAAAATTATGCAAGTGAATACGGATCTAATTATGCCGGTCATTTTATTATTGAAGCTGAAAAACAAGGTTATGTAGTTCCTGCTTTTATGAAACAACAATGGGTTAAGTACCAACAAAACCTGGCTAAAAATTGGAACATCAATGCTTATTACCTACGTTACGAATCCAATGAATTAATTCAAGCTTATCGTTTATACACGTTGGCGTTAGCCGGCAATCCGGATTTGGCTTCTATGAACCGTTTCAGAGAATTAGACACCAAAAATGTAACCGCAAAATGTTTATTGGCAATGGCCTATAAAAGTATTAGTCAAAATGAAATTGCTCAACAATTAGTAGCGAACATAAATTGGAAAATAGCCCCTTACCAGGAATTGACGTACAGCTATGGCAGCGATATTCGGGATAAAGCCATTGTCTTAATGGCCTTGCAAATAGTGAAAGACAAATCGACTTATCAGGATTTGGTGAATGAATTATGTAAAGATTTAAGCAGCAATAATTGGTACAGTACACAAGAAACTGCCTACAGTTTATTAGCTGTTTGTCAATACTATGAATTGGCTGCGGCATCTAAAATTACTTATACCTATCAATTAGGAAATCGCACGGTTCAAGCCAACAGTAGTATAAAAATGATCAGTAAATTAAATTGGACGGATGCTGATTTTAGTGGTGGCACTACGCTTAAATTGAAAAATACCGGAACAACAAAATTGTTTGTAAAGGTGATTGTTAAAGGTGTTCCATTAATGGGTGATACAAGTGTAAGTGCAAGTAATTTAAAAATTCAAGTGGATTATACCGACCGTACCGGAAAGCCTATTGTTGTTCAAAAACTGAAGCAAGGAACTGATTTTATGGCAACTGTTACCATTACAAATCCGGGAACGAAAGGGGAGTTAAAGGAAATGTGTTTAAATCAATTGTTTCCGAGCGGATGGGAGATTCATAACGAGCGCTTGAATACTGACAACAGTACTACTCCAGTACGTTATCAAGATATACGCGATGATCGGGTGTATTCATATTATGATTTGGTGGAGAAAGGAAGTATTACTGTACAGGTAAAATTGAATGCAACTTATTGCGGACGTTTCTACTTACCGGCTGTTTACAGTGAAGCCATGTATAACCAAAGTATTCATGCTAACACCAAACCACAATGGATAGAAGTTGTTCGTTAAAGTTCATCAAGCATTTTAATCACATCGGCACGGCGACGAGTGGATACCGGAATGCGCGAACCATCCGTCATTCGTATTTCATCATCCGATTTTACAAACTCTTGAATGTAATGGGTATTGATAAGGTGTGATTGATGAACACGATAAAAGCCTTGTGCTATTAATAAGTCTTCATAGTCTTTTAAAGTTCGGGTAACCAATAGTTTTTTATTTGACACAAAATGAAATTCAGTATAGTTACCCGAACTTTCACAACGGATAATATCACTAATGGTTACTACTGTAATTTTCTCTTGTGTATTTAAGGCTAACTTAGTATGTGGCTTGTTGGGGTTTTGCAAACTCTCTTTTAACAACTGGTATTTCTCGTTTTCATTTTTTGTTTGCGATTGATACTTCGCAATGGCAGCAGTTAATTCATCCGGATCAACCGGTTTCAATAAATAATCAATTGCTGAATAACGAAAAGCTTTAATAGCATGCGCGTCGGATGCTGTGATGAAAATTATTTTGAAATTTATTTCCGGTAAAATGTCTAACAAATCAAAACCACTTCCATCTTGCATTTGTATATCAAGAAACAAAATATCGGGTTTTATTTTTTTTAATAAACGTGCGCCATCTACTACACCACCGGCTTCACCGATAACGCTTAATTCAGGCACATACGTTTGCAAATCTTGCTTTAAGGTATTTCGAGCATGTTCAATATCGTCAATTAAAATGGCTGTTATCATAACTGGAATTTATGAAATTGGAATTATTACTTCTACTTGTGTTCCGCTTGCTGCACCGGTATCATCGTATAAATCGATAATTTGTATGGCGCTTGTTTTTTCGTTTTTACGCAACAAGGATAAGCGTTCTTCGGTAACTTTCAAAGCGGTCGATTTGTGATACGATTCACGGCTTTGTTTATTTAATTCGCCGGATTTAACACGGCCAACGCCATTGTCAATTACAGTACAAATTAATTCATTAGCGTTTACAGCAAATCGTAAGGTAATCATACCTTTTTTGCCGGTTAAATATTTCATACCGTGTTTAATAGCATTCTCTACAAAGGGTTGCAATAGCATAGGTGGTATTTTAATGAAATCACTTTCAATGTTTTCATCCACTTGAATGCTGTATTCAAAAGAATTATTATTACAGAATTTTTCTATTAATAAGTAATTCTCTTGCATCTCAATTTCTTCTTTGAGGGTAATGTATTCTTTACGCGAATTGTCAAGAATTTGCCGCATCAATTTCGAGAACTTAGCCAAATAGTAACGCGCATTTTGATCATTGTTTGAACCAATTTGCGATTGAATTGAATTCAGTGCATTAAAAATAAAATGCGGGTTCATTTGTAAACGCAAGGCTTGGTGTTCCAGTTCCATACGTTCTTTTTCAAGCATCAATTGATTTTGAGCGGCTTGTGCTTTTTGTTGAATGGCTGCTACACGCATTTTAAATAAGCGATAAGCAATAAATAATAAGCAAGTGGCAGTGCCAATTATAAACCACCATTCTTTCCAAAACGGTGTTCCAATTTCAATTTGTACAGTAGTTGCTTTCGTATTCCAAATTTCATCTTCATTACACGAAATAACTTTAAACGTATAATGACCCGATGGAATATTGCTGTAGGTTACAGTACGTTGCGTACTAGCCGGCGACCAATCAGCATCGAACCCTTCCAGCTTCCATTTGTAATGAACAGCATCAGGGTTACTGAAATTGATTCCAATAAAATCAAAGGTGAGGTGGTTTTTAGTAAATGGCAATTGAATGTTTGTTACAGCATTCCAATCACCCACAAATGCTTTATACGGTGTGCTTGCTAGTGAATTGTAAAATAATTTTACATCCGTGATATCGGTTACGGTTTCGTTTTCATTTTTCACTAAATTAGAAGGATTGTATTTGGTCAATCCATTTATTGTTCCAAACCATATCGAACCATCGGTATTGCTACATACTGCATTTTGACACGTTTCAATGCCCGTGAATCCATCGCCTTTACTGTAATGTTTTACAGTAATCAATTTTCGATTAGCATCAAATTTTAAATGATCTAAACCGGTTTCGGAACCTATCATTAAGTTTTGTTTACTATCTACCACCAATAAATAAATATTGCTCGAAGTCAGTTGATCATTATAAGTAGCATTAACGCCCATATTGCCATACACATCTATTTCAGCCAAACCTTCAGCAGTTCCAACCCATAGTTTACCATAAGCATCGGCTGTCATACAACGTACCGTATTGCTGGGTAATCCGTTTTTGTTGCTTAATTGAAAAGTAGAAACTTGTTCTTTTTCAAGATAGCCGATACCATCATTTTCGGTGCTGTACCAAACTCGATTTCGTTTATCTACCCACAACGTGGTGATACGATTGCCCAACAACTGATCATTGCGGTTATAGTTTTTTATAATCAAGTTTGAACCATTGTTTCGACCGGATGGAATAATTTCATACAAGCCATTACCTGCAGAAGCCACCCACATAGTACCGTCTTGATCTTTTACGATAGCTCTGATGTATTGGTGATGTAATTTAGTGAGGGCTTCGAGTTTGTTGTTTTTATAGATATACAAACCGGCTCCATCGGTTCCTAAATAGATGGTTCCGTAATTGTCTTCACCTATAGCTCGTACTTTTTGATTCATTAACTCCGGTGCATGAAGTACTTCAAAACGCGAACTGTCATAAATGCTTACGCCCATAGATGACGCACCAATCCAAGTTCTATTTTTACTATCGTTAAAAATACTGTAGATATAATTTCCGCCTAAGCCATTGCTTTTATCGTAGGAGGTAAACATCTTTCCGAAATAGTTACTCAAGCCACCGCCTGATGTTCCGAACCAATAATTACCACTGTGATCTTGAACAATGCAGCGTACATGGTTATTACTAAGCCCTTCGTTTTCTGTTAATGCCATCGATTCCTGTGTTTCAGGATTGTAATTTATTACGCCATTGCTTAAAGTAGCCAACCATAAACTTTTCTTTCTATCAAAAGCGATATTCCAAATAACAGCATCGCTGTATTTTGTCCCTAAATCAATACGTTCAAATGAATTCACATTACCTCTCCACAAGCCATTACCATAGGTTCCGACCCAAATCGTTTGATTGGCGTCTTTACTGATGCAATTGATTTGTTGGATGTTTTTATTTTTGGTGATACGATAACTGCCACGCTCCGGCACTAAATGAAACAAGCCATTGGCATTGCCATACCAAACATCCTGTTGTGCATCGCAACAAACTGCATTCACCGCCAATTGATAATCTTTAGCGATTTGAGAAATATTGGTAAATGTTCCTTTTTCAAATTTCAATAAGCCTTTATTGGTACCAATCCAAAGTATACCATTAACACCCAGGGATATATCATAAACTAAAAAATCACTTTCTTTTGTGATGCGATACGTTTTAAACTGTAAGCCGTTGTATTCACATAAGCCATTGGTAGTACCAATCCACAAATGCCCATTGTGATCTTCTTTAATACTTACGATATAATTGTTAGGAAGCCCGTCTTTGGTGGTAAAGGTTTTAAAGCTGATACCATCGAAGCGTGTAATGCCACCGCCACGTGTTCCCATCCACAAAAAACCTCTACTATCCTGTAACAAGCAATACACTTGAGATTGTGCTACACCTTCTTTTACCGAATACGTACGGAAATTGTATTGTTGTGCCGTTAGCAACAGCGGTAAAAGGGTAAAAATAAGGGCAATTAATTTCTTCACTTGCTATACAAATTGCCGCGCTTTTGTATAAAATGGCAGCGCTTAATAAGATGGCTAAATTAGCATTTTAACGCTATATAGTATTGTGTTATGAAAATTAACACGGCTTGGCATTGGGTAAAAAAGCACAAACGCTGGATCAGCTTCTTTTGTCTGCTTACTTTTTTAGGCTGGTATTGGTTTGCATTACCCAAGGTATTGTTTGAACCAACCTATGCTACCGTTTTGCTAGATAGAAATGGCGAGCTATTAGGAGCACGAATTGCGGCAGATGGGCAATGGCGTTTTCCGGAACTGGATACCGTACCTGT
>JAHEYX010000096.1 GCA_023251415.1 Chitinophagales bacterium | reverse complement strand
GGATGCGTACCGATGATTTGTAAAGCCGGACGAATAATATCGGCATAATTACGTGTTAGTCCACCCACCATAACATCTGCTTCACCTGTCTCCACCATCATAGCGCCAAAATGCGTACGGTCGCGCATGATTTTTTTGGATTCAAATAAGTTAACCCCTTTACGTTTACGCTTATCGAAAAATAGTTCAGCAAAAGCATAACGCTTCTTCTCCATTTCCGGTGATTTCGGATCTATGATTGTTATTTCATCACTTAATTCAATGTTGTTCATTTTAATTAAGGATTCAATTTTAGCTTGATTGCCTAATAAAATCGGCACTGCTATTCCTTCATCACACAACACTTGCGCAGCTTTCAATATTTTCACGTTATCCGCATCTGCCATTACAACACGTTTAGGTTGGCGTTTGGCTTTATTGGTTAACATTCTAAACAATTGGTCATCACCACCTCTGCGTTGTGCCAATTCTTGAACGTAGGCTTTCATATCCTTAATGGGATGTTTAGCCACTTTAGAGTCCATGGCAGCTTTTGCAACGGCCGGAGCAACGGTTGTCAATAAACGCGGATCAACCGGTTTTGGAATAATGTATTGACGACCGAAACTGATGTTTTTTTCATTGTAAGCCATGTTCACAATATCCGGAACCGGTGATTTGGCTAAGCCTGCCAAAGCATGAACAGCAGCCAATTTCATGGCTTCATTAATTTCTTTAGCACGCACATCTATTGCTCCACGGAAGATGTATGGGAAACCCAATACATTATTCACTTGATTAGGATAATCGGAACGTCCGGTTGCCAAAATAATATCTTTACGCGCTGCAATTGCTTCATCGTAGCTAATTTCAGGGGTTGGGTTGGCCAAAGCAAACACAATTGGATTCGGAGCCATTACCTTCAACATATCAGGCGTAACCATGTTTCCTTTGCTCAGTCCTAAAAACACATCCGCATCTTTAAAGGCCTCTAATAACGAGTCGTATTCACGTTCGCAAGCAAATTGCGATTTGTATTTATCTAAATCTGTACGTGATTTGGTGATAGCACCTTTACTGTCGAACATAACCAGGTTCTCTTTCTTTACCCCTAAACTCATATAAAGCTTAGTACAGCTAATGGCAGAGGCGCCGGCACCTAACACAAGTACTTTTACTTCATCAATTTTTTTACCTACAATTTCCAAAGCGTTTAATAAACCTGCAGATGAAATAATAGCGGTACCGTGTTGATCATCATGCATAATAGGAATATTCATTTCCTTCTTAAGCCGTTCTTCAATTTCGAAACATTCAGGAGCTTTAATATCTTCTAAGTTAACACCACCAAAAGTTGGTTCCAAAATCTTAACAGTACGAATAAACTCTTCTACATCTTTGGTATTGAGTTCGATATCAAACACATCGATATCTGCAAAAATCTTGAACAATAAGCCTTTTCCTTCCATTACGGGTTTAGACGCTTCGGGGCCAATATCACCCAAACCAAGCACTGCAGTACCATTGCTGATTACAGCAACTAAATTGCCTTTTGCGGTGTATTTATAAACGTTTTCAATATCTCGTTCAATTTCAAGGCAAGGTTCAGCAACACCCGGAGAGTAGGCTAATGCTAAATCGCGTTGTGTTTTGGTTTCTTTGGTTGGAATGACTTCAATCTTTCCGGGACGGCCTTTGGAGTGATAATCAAGAGCTTCGGACTTTCTTAGAGGTTTACGCATGTCATTTGTTTTAAGTAAATCGGAACGCTAAATTGGTAAATTCGTGTTTATTTTTCTAATAATATTGTGGTTCCGAGTTGTAATTGGGTATCTTTTACAATATTGTTAGTTGATCTAATACTAGCAGGGCTATTTTTAGGGTATCGTTTTGAAATGCCAATCAAGGTATCTCCTTTTTTGATAACATAGATAAAATAGTCTTTCCCGGTAATTTCATTAGTGGCTTTTGAGTCGGTACTGTTGGCTTTGGGCGTTTGTTCAGGTACAGTTGCTGTTGGCATTGGCTGTTTCTGTTTACCGGTATCTACTTTAACAGTGGCATAAACATTTGTGTAAGCTACAAGTGTAGTATCCCGTTTTACATGCATTTGAAAATCGAGGTAATCTTGAATAGCCATGTTCGCGCGATAAGCATTCATAACGTTCAAAATACCCAAATAATGCGCGATGTATTGTTTGGTTTGACGAGGCAAGTATTTATACACGTCCCAAAAGTTAGAGGTGCCGGCTTTGTTGATGTATGAATTGACCGCACCATCACCGCAATTATAGGCAGCAATAACTAATAGCCAATCGTGGTAGTTATTGTACAAGCGTTTGAAATAGCGAGCGGCTGCACGAGTTGATTTTACGGTATTGGTACGTTCATCAATTTTGTTATTGACTTTCAAACCGCAACCCACGGCAGTTGGTCGGATAAATTGCCATAAGCCTTTAGCACCGGAACGTGAAGTGATGTGATTATTAAAATGGGATTCAATAAAGGCAATGTATTTTAATTCATCAGGCACTTCTTCTTCACGCAAAACAGCTTCAATTGCGGGAAGGGTTTGTTTACCACATTGAATAACATACTTTATTTGTTGGTGATCATTTTTAGTATATTGAATGATATAGGGTTGGACAAATTCTGTACAAATTGGGTTGATACAAAATTCGGCCAAAACAACAACCGGATGGTTATCAATGGTATCAATGAGCAGACTGTCAGTTTGTTGAGCCTGAACCGCATTTGGAGCAAAGTATAATAGCAAGGATGCTATCCAGAACAATGATATTTGAATAGTCCTTTTCAATTCGTTAGGTAACTGGGGTTTGCGTACAGTTGGAAATCGCCTGAGAGAAGGCAAATAATTGTTCTTCCTGAAAACGTTGGGTAATCAACTGAACCCCAAAAGGTAAGCCATTACTGTGATTTGCTAATGGAATAGAAATGCCCGGTAAACCAACTAAATTGCATAACACCGTATAAATATCATTTAAATACATGGCAATTGGATCTTTTTTATCGCCAAATCCAAAGGCTGTAGTAGGTGTAGTAGGCGTAAGAATTAAATCATATTTATCAAAAATGGCATCCATTTCATCCTTCACAATGCGGCGCACACGTTGGGCTTGGGTATAATAGGCATCGTAAAATCCTTCACTCAACACAAAAGTACCGAGCATGATACGGCGTTTAACTTCTGCTCCAAAACCTTCGGAGCGTGACTTGCGATAAACGCTTTCTAAATCGACTGCTTGTGGGCTGCGATAGCCATAATGAACACCGTCGTAGCGTGCCAAATTACTGGAGGCTTCGGCAGTAGTTAGTACATAATAAGCCGGAATCAAATAATCCAATTTATCAAACACAACCGGTTCTACAATGGCACCGGCAGCTTTTGCCGATTCCAATAATTGATTAAATGCTGCTTTAATTTCGTTATCAATACCGGGGGTATCTAAAAAAGAAGGAAAGTAAGCAATGCGTTTTTGATTAAGCGAAGTAGCCCGAATAGTAGCCGGAGAAGCGTTTTTTTCAGAAGTGGTACTGTCCATTTCATCAGCTCCACTCATTACATGAATTAGAAGGGCGGCATCAGCAATTGATTTTGTAAAAACCCCCACTTGATCAAAGGAAGAAGCATAAGCGATGACACCGTTTCTAGATATACGACCATAAGTAGGTTTCATGCCCACTATACCGCAAAATGAAGCCGGTTGACGAACAGAACCTCCGGTGTCGGTACCTAAGGAGGCAATACATAAATCAGCTTGAACAGCAACCGCAGAGCCGCCACTGGAGCCTCCCGGTACTTTGGTTGGGTCTTGTGCATTCAATACCTTTCCAAAAGCCGAATTTTCATTACTGCTGCCCATAGCAAATTCATCACAATTGGTACGACCAATCAGAATGGCATCGGCGTCTAACAAACGTTGTACACAGGTTGCAGTAAATAAAGACTCAAAATTTTCTAATATTTTAGAAGAGGCAGATACTTTATGACCTTCATAACACAAAACATCTTTAATGGCAATAACGGCACCTGCTAAAGCACCGGCGTTACCGGCTTTGATTTTTGCATCAATTTGAGCAGCACGCGTTAAAGCCTCTTGGTCAAAAGTTTCCAAGAAAGCATTTAAGTTTTGATGTGCTTGAATACGATCAAGATAAGCTTGTACTGTAGCAACACATGTAGTTTCACCGGCGCGCACAGCAGCTTGTATCGCAGCTATAGAAGGATAGGTTTTCAATAGACGTAGGGTTTAAATCCGGAAAAATAGAAAGCAAGTAAAAGCTGACACTTATTTCTTAGTATCAGCAGACGTATCGTTCATGCCGTCTTCTATTTCTTTTTTAACACTGTTTTTAGCATCGTTAAATTCACGAATACCTTTACCAATTCCGCGCATTAATTCAGGTATTTTTTTTCCTCCGAACAATAAAACTACTGCTAAGAATATTAAAATCCATTCACTACCTCCCGGCATTGCTAATAAAATAAAAGATAAAACGTTCATGATTCAACAATTTAAATTCGGTCATTTGTGCTTTTCAAACAACCATAGTTAGTAAAAAAGTCCTCAAAGATAATAAATAATCAGGAAATAGCAGTTAATCCCTTCAAGAAGCTTACTGTGCAAGTTCTTAAAAATTTGTGAAAAGAAATGTAACAAGGACGGTCGAATCACAGTATTATTGATTTTTTCATTCTACTTTTACCTTTTAAAAATGAATCCTCTATGTTAGAAATTTTGAAGTACACCATTCCGGCATTAATTGTTTTAGCCACTTCATGGGCCTTGATTTCCAGTCTTTTAAAGGCGCAATTAAAAGAACAGGAACTTAAATTAAAGGAAAACACCAAGCACATTACCACCCCTATTCGTCTACAAGCATATGAACGCTTGGCTTTATTGATGGAACGTATCGATTTGTTTCATTTGAATTCGCAGTTGCGCACCCCATCTATGACAGTGGCTGAATTGCAATTGTTAATGACCAATCAAATACGGCTGGAATTTGATCATAATGTTTCGCAACAAATTTATGTAAGCAATGAATTATGGGCACGTGTTAGAAGCACCAAGGAAGAAATGATAATGACTATTAACAAGTTGGGGATGAATATTTCGCCAAACATACCGGCAAAGGAGTTGAGCAGAGCCTTATTAGAATACTTGAATGAATTGGATGGTGTTTTACCTACACAAACCACTTTAGAAGCCATTAAAGCAGAAGCTAAATTTATATTTTAATTATAACCACTAAACGCAACGTCAACATGTTAAAAGATGCCTTGTTAAACAGTCTTGTAAAAGAAATGCTAATTGTAAAACGCCTTTCGACAAAAATCAGCCCCGAGTTTGCTGAATTCCGTCCGAAAGAAGGCGTGCGCAGTAATATTGAGCTTTGTCGCTACTTATGCACTGCAGATACCAGCATTTTAGGATTTTGGTTAAAAACCGATGACCGTGATTTTAAAACTTATTTTACAGCATTAAGTGCCAGCACCCATCACCTGACTTTGGCAGAAATACCTGCAGCCATGGATACGCAAATTGAATTGGCTAAAACCCTTTTTGCCAGCATTAAAGAGGAAGATTTAAGCACCATGCAAGTGCATTTACCTTGGGATCCAAGCAATTCGTTCAATTTAATGCAAGGCATTATTGATACCGGAATAAAATGGATGACTGCTTATAAATTGCAATTGTTTTTAAACATTAAAATGAACAGCACCGAAGTATTGAATACCGGCGATGCATGGCGTAAAACAGAAATTGAAGCGCTTGCTTCGTAAAGTGTATTCGCTTGTTTTAAAAGCCCTTTATTTTGTAAATAAGGGGCTTTTTTTATGTTAAAATAAATTAAAAATCACCTTGTTTGCTGAATTCGCTTTACATTCGAATAAAGTCGGTAATTAGCTTATGCAACTTATATTCAACTCAAAAATACAGCTTCCATTAAAGTTAAAAACATTGCTTGTTTTTGTTACTTGTGTTGGTGCTTTTTTACCGGCTGCTGCAACAATTACTACTGCCGATGATACCATTTTGTTAGCTATTGGCACTTACCCCGACACTTCAAAAACTGCTGTAGTAGTAAATGACAGCTTGATTCAAACTATGCTCAATGACTTGGCAGCTTTAAATCAATTGCCCCTAAAATACGAACTTGTAAATGGAAGTGCTCAGTTTATTGCTACTGAAGACATAAATAATAGACTGTTAACGGACTATTGTTTTACTACAACTACAAATTGCCAAACCTTATACAATTGCATAAGCACAAGTGATTATCAAAAATATCTTGCAACAATAAAGTCTAAAAATATTAGCCTCGATTTTTACTTCATTTCAAACTCTTCAAAACCGGATTCAAGCATTGTAAAAATGTCTTTCTTTGAAGTGCTCGAAAAAATACAACGCTTTCCGATTCCAGCTTATACCATACGTGTGGTAATAAAGCATACCGCTCACTTATACAAGCGCATTCCTGATTTACCACCTGCTAAACAATCTAATTTAAATCAATTGTGTTGGATGGCAATTTTTACTACTGAAAAGCGTTATGCGTATAAATCCATTCCAAACCGTTCGTTGTAAACATGTTTAAAGCTAAAAAAATACAACTGGAAATTCCTAAACCTTGTTCCGAAAACTGGGAAGAAATGCATGTGGTAGAACGTGGTAGGTTTTGCGATTTATGCCAAAAAACCGTAATAGATTTTTCGATACTAAGTGATGCTGAAATTATTGCTTACTTTAAAAAAAGCAAATCAGAAGTTTGTGGTCGCGTGCGTGCATCACAATTACATCGTGATTTAATTCCGGCTCCACGACAAGCTACCTTTTCTTCTTGGAAATGGATTGCTGCTTCCTTACTTTCTTTTCAAGTATTGACGGCCTGCAAATCTTTAGTCAGCGGAACCAAAACTGTAGAAATAAACCAAACGCTTAGCCATTCTAAAACGAATGATACTTTAGCCCTAAACACATCTGCTAACATTCCTGAAAAAGTAGATACCCCAGAACTTACTTCTACCACAAAAAACACTACTATTGATTGGCAGCTACATCCAAATGTTAATCCATTTAATGAAATTCGCATTGCAGGTGCGATTCCCTACTTTCCTGAAATCAATCCGCTAGATTGGCTTGTAACTATTGATTTTAAACAATTTCAAATTAGCTTGTTTAACTACAGGCCTGTGGTTCCACGCTTAAAATTGCCTTTGGTTCTGCCACCATTAAAACATAAAACAGTAACTTATTATACTGTTGCCAGCTCCTATACAAGTAGGTTGTATCAAGCAGTAAAATCAAAATTATTTTCCTGGTTAGCTTAGCAGTATATTACAATTTTTGAAATTTAGCAACGCTAATTAAATTGGATGCTTTATTTTTTGATTCAACCAGATAGGTACCGGCATTTAAGTGTTCGATATTAATGGTTGCCGATTGATTTATTGGCTTTGACAATACTAAACTACCATTCATGCTATAGATATTTATTTCGTAATTCCCTTCCAATTGGTTATTCAATTGCAGCACAGCCTGTACAGGATTAGGCGTAAGAGTTAATGGATTGTTGCTTTTAATTTCATTGACACTCAACTGAAAGTTTTCGAGTGGAAGTGTTATGAAAGATGCCGCAGTGGCATTACAGTACACTTGGTTAGTAGCCACTTGCGGGTTCAACAAGCTGTCGATGGAATTTCCGGGATAAGGCGCTTTGCCGGTATTGCTATTTCTATTAAAAGCCGGATAGTTGGAAGAGCTCACATCCAATCGAATTTGATGCCCGGCTAAAAAAGTAATGCAACTGGCAGGCAAAGTTATAATGCAATCGTACAGTTGATTGGGTTGCAAGTGAGCCGTATCTGTGGCAGCAGTACCATTACGAAAGCGCATTCTAAAAGCTCCGTGATTCACCAACATCGAACGTCCGTCGGGATAAACATCGGTTAATCGAACATCAAAATCGGTATCGAATTTATTACTGGCTACTTTTAAATGAACTATAGCCGATCCTTTCATTACGGCGTTTTGTGTGAGTACAGGCGTTGAAAAAACTAAAATATCGTTTCTACTTTCAACGGCACTACTTTGATCGTATGGTCCTTGTTGCAAATCGTTGCGCAAGGTTGGTCCACCGATTGTTGGTGAAGGATTGTTCGGATCATACACATAACTCAACTGACCGCTAGTGTTAGTTGGCAAGGTAGTAGTTAGTTCCTTGTTTTGATTCAAATAAAAATTAACTGCACTAGTAGAGAAGGAAGTATTGGTAGCAGTTTTCCAATTGTCCTCACCCATTTGATAATACAACACACTTGCTTCATTTGGCCAATTGTTGTTTGCACCGCGTAAATAATAATCAAAGAAACGCAAGGCTAATGAATCGTCCCAATCCAAGGCATTTGGATAACTCAGTTGCCCTTGCAATGCTGTTCCTACCTGCGCTGTACCATGTCCACCATGCACCCAAGGACCCATAATCAATTTGTGTTGTGCACGAACTGCCACCGGTGATTGGGTTTGGAGTTCGTTAAAAAAAGGAAGCATAAATTGAATGGTATGATCGTACCAACCGCCAATCATCAAACAAGGCACTTGAATACTATCAGGGTAGTTATTTATTGTTTGCGAATAATTCCAAACTACATCTTGTGATTGGTGTGCTAATAATACCGGAGTAAGGCCAAAACCTAATGCATCTAATTGATCAACATATTCTGTACGTAATACGCCATTGGGATAATATTCTTGGTATTCGTATTGTGGTGCAGCTACTGCAGGGCAAATGCAGGTGAGGTGAGGCGGATTGGTTTTAGCCGTTTGAAACTGTACACGCCCTAATGCTGATGGGCCCCAGGTTCCAACATGACCATCACACCAGCTTTGTTGAGCAATCCATTCTACGCAATGGTAGCCATCATTTCCCAAACTAGGCGCTCCTAAATAAGCAGCGGAAGCCGAACCGTAATAACCGCGCCAATCCACTACCACGATGATATAATTACTGGTGTTCAAATTTTGTTGAATGCCAAGCGGCAAGCCCAATCGATATCCCAAGCGATTATAAGGTGTTTGAATTAAAATAACCGGACCAGTGGTTAGCGTTGATGGAATGTAAATATCGGCAGCCAATTTTCGTCCGTCGCTCATCGGAATGGAATCGACTGTTGGTGTAAGTAAAGCATAAGCATTCACTACAAAGCCGAAGCAGGCAATGAGCATAATCGTCAATGATTTCATAACTAATAGGGGATTTAATTTGTGTATGACCACTAAATGGTGTGTAAGTTTAATGGACTTTAGAATAAATAAGCGGCCTTATACTTTTGAATGAACACGGCTTTCACATTCTTCCATGAGATTTTTCAATTTCAGCTTTTCAACATCCCAATTTAATTCTTTTACGGCGGCTTGCAGTGCAGCAGTATAATTACCGGCCAATACTTTTTCAAAGCCATCAAAATAAGCGTTTGTAATTTCCGGATTAATCAATACACCAATTTTATACTTTTCCAAAATCCGTTTGTATTCCGGTTGTTCGGTTGCTAAAATTGGGATTTGCGCTAT
>JAHEYX010000095.1 GCA_023251415.1 Chitinophagales bacterium | reverse complement strand
AGGGATCGTAATATACCTTCGGGCTTACACCATGTATAGAAGCATAATCGGCATCGTCAAACGTGGCTTTATCGCTATAGTACGGCTCATATTGCTGCACTACATTGCCCTTGTTATTATAGACCGTTTTACCGGAAGTAATCCACGTTAATGGCATGGCTTGGGTTTAAATGGTTTCAGCTAATACTTTGTGCATAGCTACTCTCCCGAACCCATCGGTATAGGTAATGCGGAGAAGCAGATTACTACTTGGGTTATCAATATAATGTTCTTCACGTGCTATCATGGCTACTTTTACAGGAGCCGAACTATGATCACATACACAGCGCCAAGTTGCATGATTCAATAGAGTAGCAGCCTCCGTTAAAATATTATTATCATTTGTACTAACATACCCCCAAAAACTTTCCTGAATTGAATGATCGGCATCAGGGTCAAGTCCTATTAAATCATCTGCATCACTAATACCTGCCGTGTTTTTACCTAATACTGCCATTGCAACGGGCATGCCCAAACAATTGTAAACCATACGACTCACATTATTATTTGCATCCGTTACCTGAGTAGGGGCAAAATGCCGCCAATCATAAGTATCAACAGTGTGTATGTTTCCAATAGAATCAGTAGTTGATTGGGGTATTAAAAAATATGAACTCCAATATGTTACTGTTGTTACATTCGCCCATGGATCAGTAAAACTTATTGGGCTATAAAAATCCATATGAGGAAATGAACTAAATTGAATGGTGCCACTTTGTATCCACCAATTATTTATATCGCTAGGAAGTTGAATATATTTTGCTTCTGATAATTCAACTGAAGTAACGCGTGTTGCACCAGTATTATAATTGGCATTAATTGTGTTTTGAGTAAATGCCAATGTATATTGCTGATAAGGAATAGCCAAAAACTCTAAAGAACCAAAAGGTAAAGGGGTACTTAAATCATTCGGTAAAAACAGTACTTTACTGTTTGACAACAAACGTAGTTCAGGGGTTCCGGTACCCGAAGGAGTGTCTGAATAATCTATAAATGAAGCAGCTGCAACGTAAGATAAAATATCTTCAATTGTAAGAAAAGAAATAGAAGGAGCTGTTATTCCATGCAATTCATAACCTTTTTGTTCGTAGGCCAATCGTAAATGATAGTGCTGTATAGTATTAATATCATTTGTAAAAATATTCTGATTATAGGTTACAAATAATTTAGTTTGTGCGTCTTGCACTTCCAAAGGTAATGTTGTTGGAATATTTGTTCGTGGATAGGCCACCTCTGCGCTTTGTAGTACATTACCATAGTCATCTATTTCAAGTGTAAACTGTTGCATAACACGGGCATCCGTTGCGTTTCTTTCTGTAGTCCATGCAACTGACTGCTGCTGGTGTGTAAAAAAAGAAGCAAAGCGGTTGTTATTCTGTGGCTGAACCATTTGGGTTTCATAAGCAAACGAGGAAACTGAATAAGGGATGGTATTTCCATCTAAGGCATATACCTCTTGTCTGAGAGGCAATCCCTTTAAAGCCCTATAAGCTTGCCGTTTTTCGACAGGAGTAAGCCCAACACCAACAATAGTAATATGTGGTGGTGTATCCCACCAACTGCTTTGTTGGTAGTATTCCTTTTCAAATTGTTTAATTAGGGTGCTTTCTCTCATCCATGCCCCTGTATGATACCAGCTTTTTGTGAATACCATTGCCTGATTCAGATCATTAGAGGTATTGTTGTCAATAGCGGCTTTATCTAAATCATAGGTATCAACTCTACCAAAGCCACGGAACTCTCGTTCTTCATGGTCGTAATACCCATGATGATAATCGTAGGTTTGGGTGTAAGTTGTTTGACTTACCGAATCAGACGTAATTATTTTTTTGATACACTGCACCGGAAAAGGTAAACGTGTTGCCCAAGGAGTGCCGTTCTTTTTATCATCTAAATAATATTGTGTGCTACTGCGATATTGAACTTCGATAGTTTTACCCAGATTATTGCTGTAGCTATACATTAAGTATGGTTTGTTACCTCCCATTAAATCAATATACTGCATAGGTTGACGGCTGTGTTGAGGTAAAGGGCTACTCCAAACTAAACAACCAGTACCATTTCCGAGAAAGTCCATCACCGCTAACTTACTATAAGGATTAATAGCAGGTAATGGATTAATGAAAGTGCCACCACTCCAAGCATTTCCTGCCAGATTGATATAAACCGTACATTCATTATCGCCGAGGTAAATAATATCGGCAGCACCAGTACCAGTTATATCAGAGAGTTGAAGGTAAATGGGATTAAAATCGGATCCATTAGCAAATACAGGAGAGTTGCTCATTGTAACTTTAGCTCCAAACTGCCCATAACCTTTATTTGGCCAGTAACATACCTCACCATTTGTTATACGGACCAAATCAGTCATGCCATCCCCATTCATGTCTGCTAAAAAAATTCGCTGCACTTCGTCATTTAAAATTAAGCGCGGGCCTTTTTCTTCGTCCCAACCAGGTGAGAAAGCCCCTCCCATTTCGTAGCCTTCTTTGCCCTCATTTTTATACCATGTCCAAACGCGATCTTCAGTAACTAAAACATCGGCCTTACCATCTCCATTAAGGTCAAGCATTTTATTATATGGACTATTGAAATCAAGATTTAATTCATTTTTAAAAGCAGTAAAAGGCTGCCATTCCTGATCGTCATCTAATTCAAAAAAACCTTTAGGCATCTGGCTTACCACTTGTCTTCTGCCATCAGCATCTAAATCCTGCCATTGCAGGCCACCTCCACCTAGTCCAGTGAAAGAGGGTTTTGGCGCTATTACTTCCGCAGGGCTAAAGGTACCATTACCCAAATTGGATTTATACCACCAACTATCCCCTTGTTCAGAAAGAATGCCTGGTAAACCTTCTCCCCAGAAATCTATCCATTGATAATTACCAGTTAATCCCTGTGGCGCATGAACAGAGTTTTCTGAAGAAACTGTTTGTATATTATTATTCCAATTCAAAGGAAAATAACTTAAGGTCAATGGTGGTAAACTTTCAGAATAATACAATGATGAAGATGTTTGTGTATATCCTTTTTGCATAAAAGAAGTAATGAAATCAACTTCAACATAATTATCAGCAGTATTTGTATCGTTTTGATATGAGATGTCCAATGAACGAACTAATACATGAGCTCCAGTGCTGTTGGAGTCCAGTTCAGTAAAATCATGAAACATTAGTATTCTTCGGCATTTTCGATAGGTGCGAATTTCAAAACCTGCATGAAAGTCAGAAAAGGGATCTTTTCTACATTGCCATGAATTGGAAATAGGAAGAACAAATGGAAAATCAGAATCATGATCACCATAATCCAATACTGCTATCATAAGAAAATCGTCTGGATCAGATGGTAATAAAGGTTCAAATATAGCTTCTATATATACTGCATCAGAATCATCATTAGGGTCTGTTGGTGGATGAGTATTATCAATAGTGAGCGGAAAAATATAAGATGGTGTTTGATTGCAATACCAAACAGATTTAAGATAAGTATTGGTAAACGGGGAATCGCCTGCCAAACGTTTACTTTCATGAATTACAGCTGGTACATTTACTAAATCCTCTTGTATGTAATTGTAAACTTGCACATTCCCTTTATTATCTATCACCAATTCAGGCAACCATTTAAATATTTGGCGGGGAGATTCAGGATTGGCTATTCTGCCTTGTGCTGTTAATCCATAATAAGTAGTGATATTATCTTTGGTGGTTACTCTCCACCAGGTATCAGTAGTGCCGAGTTTTTTTATATATTCTATACGTGCAAATAACCCTTCAATTCTAGGGCGATATTGTTTTATTCTATATTCCGGTGAACCTGTTGGGTAATCATGTTCAATCACCACATTACTTATATCTAACATCGGCAATAAATCTTCTGCCCCAGCCAAAAGAAATACATCGCTTTCATTCGCATCATCATATAACGGCAACATCTTATCAGTTTTACGTTGGATGGAAGGTAAACTTAGACTCCAACCTAAACCAAACTCCGTATTACCACTACCACTGTTATAACTTAAAGATAAATTAGGTGTAAAACCGCCTCTACTAGGACTTAATGGTAAGCCAACTTGCATTGCAGCAGTACCATTAATTGCATTAACAGTAAACTTTTCATCAATGCCTTTTAAAGCTCCACCACCTTTGGGCATTTGTATGGTAGGGGCAGCGGATTGGTAATATGGATTTTTATCGTTGTCACCACCACTCGCATCGCTTTTGGGCTGCACACTATACCCATCCAGCGGATAAGCACTTTTTCCCTGTTGCTGATTCGGGTCTTGCGGTTTGCCTTTATTTGGAGAATCGGACATAAGTTATTTCATTGAAAAGAAAACAGACGTGACTTAAAAAGTAAAGTTTTGTGAAGTTTTCAGTTATACCAAACTAAATTTGTCGTTTAGATGAGTTTATAAATTGGAATGAAGATAATATCGTCAATATCAGTTATTAATCCCGAAGCCAAATTTATTTTTACTTCCTTATTATCTCCCATTGCAATTCCAAATGGCAGCATTGTTCCAAATGAGCCTGGTGTTAAACTTAGTCCAACTGGAGTTCCGCTATTATTGTTGCCATCAATTTCAACAATATCTATTGTTGGAACCGAAGTAGCTTTGCTAATTACACATCCAACTATATTGCTTATTGAAATCGTTTTGTTATTACAGTAAAACGGAAATTGTTTATGATTCAAATTAAATGACATTTCAGGGCTTGTCACTCCATTGACAACATCATTTACATAAGCAAACCATTCACTTGCAAACTCATGTTTAAGGCTGAAAATTCTTGGGAGAACTTCAGGGTTAATGGTTGTTCCATCCAAAATGTCATTCAGGTAATTTTTGGCATCTGCTTCCAGCCCAGCATTGTATTTAGCAGTATATTTAACATGAATAATAACATCAGAAATGGTATTATAATCAAATTGTGCAATGGCTGCAGGTAAATCCAAACGCCAGTTGCTGATTACCCCTTGCCCTTCAAAAGGCAGGAAACGTTC
This sequence comes from Chitinophagales bacterium, assembly GCA_023251415.1. Lineage (GTDB taxonomy): Bacteria > Bacteroidota > Bacteroidia > Chitinophagales > CAIODY01 > JAHEYX01. Next base: position 4,550 of record JAHEYX010000095.1, on the reverse strand, counting down.
GTCCCGGAAATTCAGCTCAAACATACCACTATCATTCTGGGCACTGCTGGTAGCAATTGATTCACCCCCACCAAAAAGGAATTTATAATTAGGAGCATCTGAATAAGTAGTGTTGATAACCACAAGAGGTTGATTACGATACTTACTGTTTTGTAAAGTCAACTTGGCACTTACAGTAGTATAAGGACCGGCAATGCAAGGAATAGAAATACTGATTGATTTGATACGGCGTTCATAATGACCGGGATAATCCATATCGAATAACCATTCCGGTAATTCCAAATCTGTTCCTACTCCACTTCTTAATTTCAATAATGCTTCAGCATCAAAAGAAGCTAAAGATATATGTTTGGTAATTTCATGCTGACGTTTGTTTTGGTCCAGATAAGAAACATCCATACGCTTAATATCATACATCAGGCCCTCACCGGCCAATAAGCCTTTTTTGAGGCTATCCCAATAACCAAAGTTTATAAAATTGGTATCATCAATTCCCAACTCATAACGATAGCAACGTTCAGCACGTTTAGCCACGTCAAATGCCAGTTTATACATTTGAAAATAAGACACCGAAATTTCACCTACCATCCAATCATATAATTCTTCATTGCTGAATTTATCATGCATGGCTCTGTCCATTTCCTGGGCGTTCTGAATCTGTAAATTATGATTACTTAATTCATTTTCAGCAATTGCTCTGCGGATTTGTGCAGCTTCAATTTGTTTGGTAATTTGGGTAAGCTCATGAGTTGTCAGTTTTTGTTGCAACTCCCAGTCCTGTTTACGACGTTGATGTCCGGCAACTATGCCTGCCATAGAGCCAGCAATATCATTAATTGTTGCTACTGTGCCAATTGCTGTAGAAACCGCATTAGCAATACTTGCCAAATTTGATCCTCCAAATGAAAAAGTTGCCTCTACAGCTGTAGGTGTATGTGGACCAAAATTAAAATTTGGAATAGCTCCAAGCACTCCACCAAGTGTCGAAACAAGCCCCTGTGAATATTTCAACGGAATACTCAATCCCAAACTGGCCAATTGAAGTTGTTCAGATACAATTAGTCCATTCGAAATTAAGCTGTCATAGTGCGTTTTACGAGCTGAAACCATATTCATTTGCAGATTCAACACTTCAATCTGCTTGGCAGCTTCTTCCAATTGAGCTGTTTTTACTTCTAAAACAGCATTCAATATAGTTTGCTCTTGCGTATTACGCAATAATGCCAAATGCTCTGAATCCCTTTTTTCAATAGCTGATAACAATGAGGCTCCAAATGATTTAACCTCTTGTGTCAACTCTGTTGCCTTTTGAAGCATTATTGCGAACTTATAATGTGGTAGAGGTGACATCATTTCATTTATGGCATCACTCAACGACATCCCCGAAGCTGCTGCCCTTACTAACATAGCTGGATCAATTGGTGGGTCGAATAGTGCTAGTTGTTGTTCTACGCCATCAATATTCTGGCAATGACGTATTTTAAATAATCTATCTGCAATCGTATCCCAATATGTAAATAGCTTGGTGTTCGGAGGTAAACAGAAATAATAAATATTTATAGGATCTGGTTCTGTTAAATCTGTATTTGCAAAGTCATCATAATAATTGGAAGTCAGGGTCGAACTTAAAATTGTTTCTACTTCAACGATTGCATTTGAAAAAGCATTCAGTCCTGCAGCACTCAGTTCCAAATATGACTTAGGAGTGGGTTCGTTACGTGAAGGTATTTTTACAGGAGCTCGTCCTAATATTTTAGCAGCCGTAACATAAAGCAAGGTTGCTTCGTTTATGGTTTCCATCGTATTTTGGCGGAATTTCATATCACCCCAAGCTATAAGGTTATCCAAATATTTCATAACCGCATTCTTCATATAAGCACTAATACGTCCACGTGCAACCAAATGAGGTTTAAATGGATTGTTCGCCCACTGTTTTACTGCTTTATCCAAATCAGGGCTTTCCATTATTTTTTGTAACGTCGGAATACCCCTTTGCGACTCTTCATGAAATGGTAGAAATCTCCAGAACCTTTCCGACCCTCCTAATGAATCAGTAGTAGTAGGGTTGAATACATACTGGAACCATTTCATCGCTTCATAGAACTTTTGGTCCTGCATCAGCTTATTAGCAATAAGCATTGGAATATGAAAAAATAACTCCCAATTGTATATTGAAAATGCTCCGCCTAACGAAAAGTCAACTTTACTTGTTGGGTAAGCATAATTTTCCGAATTTAATACTTTTGTAGGCCAGTATTTAACAATATTATTTGTTGGAGCATACATTGATTCAAAATGAATGGATTCACTTCCCGAATCATTTAAACTCCTTACAAAATCAAGATTCAACAGCCCGTCTATACCCTTTGTAAATAATTGTTCTCCAAACTGATTGACATTATAATGGTAAAAAGTATGAAAGCGGAAATAATTATTTATATAATAATGGGGAGAATAAACAGTCTCTGTAAAACCAAAACCTTTGTTTGGGTTTACCAATAAACCTTTAAATGGATCTTGTTTCTGATTAAAAGTATAACTAACTTTCTCGGCAATCTTTTCAATGAAGAATGAGTTTTGATAATCCTGATAGAAGAATTTATGGAAATAGACTCCTGTATCGAAATTACTCACGCCATCATAAATAGCTTTCTGAAATACAAACTTATTATTCACTTGCCCAATAAAGTGCGGTAGTTTGCTAAGTAATTTGAATTTGTTTTCATCCTCATTATGCTTGTATCCGTTTGTTTCAATATCAATAAAATTGTAATAATATGTTTGTTGCTTGAAACTGGAATCCGGAATTCTTCTATAAACTGAATTTGGTATAATGGCAGCAGTTAATGTACTGCTTGGAAAAGGATAAACATCCACTTCTGCTCCTGATAAAGCTGGTTCACGGTATTTTATGATCCCATTATGTTTAACAATAAACTTACCCATATAAATATGTTTCGGAGCAACTGAACCAGTCCAATCAAAACTATAGTTATAACTACCGTTAGGGTATGTTCCTGTATATGGGAATAGATCTTCAATTAAAAATTCCAGTTCACCATCATTGTTCTTATAACAATATGCAATAATGTGTGCGCGGGTTATGGCATTAAGTTCTTTATCATTATTACCAAAAAGAATCTTATCCTTTCCAATTTGCTTTGGCTGCCATTTTTTATTTTTCAACTCAGACCATGCTAGTTCCAATTGCATATTTACGGCTGACTGGCTACTTTTGTCAGTAGATTGTATATCCGTAAAAATCAACCAATAGAAACGTAGCCTTCCTCGGAATAATACAGGAATAAAGGTGTCCCCATCTATCTGTACATCCATTTTTTCCCAAGGGTTCCATTCACCCTCTTTTCTATACCTATAAAAATATAAATGAGGTTGCTGGCGTGTACGCCCCCAAACATGCACTATATCGTTGGCTTCGTTACTGTCTGTTTTTTGAACATAGGTCCCTACAATATCCAGATGAGATACAGTTTCCAATTGTTCAATATATTTTAGATACGCTTCTTCCATGTTTTCAGGCGTAATCTCATTCTGTTTCAAATACTTCTCAAGGTCAATAAAGAATGGTGTTTTATTATCCCTCAACTCTGGTTCGATCCAATTTTCAGGATAAAGGAAAACTTTTCGATTTGCTTCCCAAACTCGGTAATATTTGCGCCATTGATTCCATTGACGAGCTGATTCACTATTTAATAAAATTGAATCACTACCATTCTTTTCTAGGTTCATCAAACAACGCTCAATAAATAATTGAACAGAACTCATTGCTGCTCGAATCCTTGATGTCATTACGCAAGGCATTATTTGCACATCAATAAGAAGTGTTTCATAAATATCATCAGCAGTTTCCCAAACACCTGTATACCCATGAACCGGATTAGCCAATAAATAATCAATCATGGCATTTTTACGGCCCAAACGAAGCCTGTCATTAATCGGCCCTAAAATATCTACCCATTCCTGACTGCTGTATCCTGCCTTTACTACATTTATTACTATATCAACCGCTGCCTGATCCGTTGGATTAATAATGCTGTTGGCTATCAGAACCGAGGAAAGCATATCGCATTCCAGAGACCCGGAAGTATTCACAGCATCCATAACCCGCCAATAAGTAGAGGGATTTAAATATGCCGGTGGTGTAGCCGTTATTGCAAAATCCAAATCCAAAATATTTCCCGCGGCTATAGGTGGGGGTGATAATGTCAGAAAAGGTGTAACATAATCCGTTGAAGATACACCTACCAATACTTCCAAATCAGCATTTGTCAATTGTAAAGTATAAGAGATTGAATTGAACCATTGTGCTTTTTCTGCACCCGTAGCCTGAATTGTATCATCAATAATTTTAAACAAACCAGGAGATGATTTAGCTGGTTTAACAGTATCAATATGTGCATTCAGTTGCATCCAAGAAACGAACTGTAAAAATTTAGCAGTATTCAATGCACCGGGAGCAGCAGAAGTGGAAGTAGATGTCCAAGGCGTGGGATAAGGTAAATCAAAAATATCAGGAATCCCTAAAGTTG
>JAHEYX010000419.1 GCA_023251415.1 Chitinophagales bacterium | reverse complement strand
CGTCGTTTCGCTGATAAAGCTACCGATACTGCTGCAAAGGAAGCGCTTCGTTCATCGCTTAAAGAACAAGCCGAGAATGTGATGATAGTAGATTTGATGCGGAATGATTTGGCTAGGTGTGGAAAGGTTGGACAAACTGTTGTTAAAGAGCTTTTTGGTATTTATAGTTTTGAAACGGTGCATCAAATGATCTCCACCATACAAACCGAAATACCGGATGGTTTATCCGTTGAGCATATTTTAAAGCATACTTTTCCTATGGGAAGTATGACCGGAGCGCCGAAAATTGCTGCCATGCAACTCATTGAGCGGTATGAAAAAGTAAAGCGTGGCTTATTTAGTGGCGCCATCGGTTATATCGATGAGCGCGAAGATTTTGATTTCAATGTAGTTATCCGTACCTTGATTTATAACGAAGCAAAGGGTTATCTATCCTTACAAACCGGTGGGGCTATAACCATCGATTCAGACCCGGAGCAAGAATATGCCGAATCGCTATTAAAGGCTGAGGCACTGTTAAAAGCGTTAAATTCCTAATTCGGTTTTCAAACGAACATAGCCATTGCGACTAACCGGGACACGTGCACCATTGGTTAAAATGGCTAAATGTCCTTCTTTTTCGTACACTTCGATTCGATTAATATAAGCGGTATTGACAAGATACGAGCGATGAACGCGAATGAATTGCGTTTCATCAAGTGATTTCTCGAAGGAGCTCAGCGTTTTATTTTTTGCATAAACACCGGTTGAAGAATGTATTTTCACGGTATCATCATCAGCTTCCAGAAAATAAATTTCTTTAGCAGGAAGGATTTTAATTTGTTGTTGATCTTTTACAACCACTCTATTTTTAGGTAATGAAGCAGCATCTACTTCTTGTAATAGTTGTTGCGTTTGAGTTTGTTGAGAACCCGGAAGTGTCTGGCGGAATTTTGCGATTGCTTTTTGAAAGCGTTCTTGACTAAATGGTTTTAGCAAATAATCGATGGTATTTGTTTCAAATGCTTTGATTGCAAATTCATCAAACGCAGTGGTGAAAATAATAGCAGGAGGGTTATCTAACAATTCCAGCATTTCAAATCCTGAAATTTTTGGCATTTGTATATCCAGAAAAACCAAGTCAGGTTGATGTACTTGTATGGCTTTAAACCCTTCTAAACCATCATTGCATTCCTGAACCACTTGCAAATCGGGTTCATTTTTCAAGTAATCCAGTGTTATACTTCTTGCCAAGGGCTCATCATCAATAATAATGCATTTTTTCATGCGATTAAGGGATTAGAATTTTTGTGGTAAAAATGGTGTTATCAGCATTGGTGGTCAGTAAATCGGAACGTCCATAAATTAAATACAAACGACGTTGAATGGCACGCAATCCAAATCCGGTACCGGAAACGGCAGGAGCAGCATCTTCGTCGAAAGGGTTACTGATTGTGATGTGCAACCCCTCTTCATTACAGGAACAAGTTACTTTTATTTCTACTTCACCGGAGGTATGGTATAAGCCAAATTTGATGGCGTTTTCTAATACCGGTTGAAGCAGCATAGCCGGAATGGTATGGGTTTTACATTGCTCATCTAAGTCAAAAGACGTGATAAGTCGGTGACCAAATCTTACTTTTTCTATGGCCAGGTACAGGTTAACTTGTTCGAGTTCGGCTTGCAGTGGTACAAGTGCATTTTCTTCACTTTTAAGTGTTCCACGTAAGAAATCGGAAAGCTGTTGAACCATTTGTTTAGCTTGTTCAGGTCGACTGCTTATCAAAGCATTTATGGAATTGAGGCTATTGAATAAAAAATGCGGCTGCAATTGGTACTTCAATTTATATAATTCGGCATCACGTTTTAATGTTTCACTTTCATTTTTTCGAAGCTGTGATTGCACTTGTTCCCATTGTAGCATTTCAAACATCTTATACAAAGCCATTACTCCAATAATAAAAAAGTAAACTATGCCTCGGATTAGATTGTTTAACAACGGATCAATGGCATAGACCGGAGTAGGGCAGAATTTTTCTAAAACAGGCCAGATGATGTTAAAGAGCAAACTTCCTATTACTCCACCAATGGCGCTCATGGCCAATACAAAGAGTATGCGTTTTTTTCTTGGTAAATAGTAGCTAAAAACATTGGCAGTTAATGCGCCTATGGTAAATACCAGTGCTATACTGGTGGCTGATTCGATAAGTGATAAGGTCCAATTGTTGCGCGATTGGTTCAATACATAGCTCAAAAAGGCAAAACAAATTAAATTCCATACAATAAATGGAAGAATAATTTTTTTGGCGGGTGTAGTATTGACAGGCAAAACAATTAATTTAATGATTTGGAGTTGCGATTCTCAGCATTTACTTGCAAGAAAGATAAGTAATCCTTACCGTTTTCTTTTTCGAATAAACGACTTGAAATTTCTATTCCATCTTGATCTATAGCAATTGGGTGAGCATCATGGGCATGAATAAATTTCCAACGCACCCATTCGCCTTTTTTGTTTAAGAATGAGCATTCTTGTTCT
>JAHEYX010000418.1 GCA_023251415.1 Chitinophagales bacterium | reverse complement strand
ATGGCAATGTGATGGTTATTGGATTCAATAGCGATAAATTATTCCAAAAAGATTTTTTTAATGCTTACCAGTTATGGTGCGATAGTTTAAAAAAATGCGAATATGTTGAAGATGTGCTTACCGTTGGCAAAAGTTTAAACGTAACATTAGACACCGGTATACACAAATATGTGTTGAATCCGATATTTCCGGCTCAACTTCGATCACAACACGAATTAGATAGCTGTGCCGCAATCTTCAACAACCTGCCGTTTTACCGCGATCGTATTTATGTACCTTCTACCAAATCAATATTGATTGCCGTAAAAATCAATAAAGGTATAATGAATACCAATAAACGTTTGGCTGTAGTAACCCGCATAACAGATTTGAGCGATGCCTTTGCCAAACAGCATCAAATTGATATTCATTATAGCGGCTTACCTTTTATTCGTACCCTTTTAGCTAAAAAACTGGCGCACGAAGGCATGTTGTTTACCATTCTTTCATTGGTTTTAACCGCCTTAATTTTACTGGTGTTCTTCCGCTCCTGGTCGGCCATGTTGTTATCCTTAATTGTGGTGTTTATTGGGGTAGTATTCACCTTAGCTACCATAGTTCTTTTCGGATTTAAAGTGACCTTATTAACTGCTTTAGCACCAACATTAATTGTTGTAATCGGAATTCCGAATTGTGTTTATTTATTAAACAAATACCATTTAGAATTAGGCAAAGGAGCTTCGAAAATGGAAGCGCTACACAATGTAATCGAAAAAATGGGGGTAGTTACTTTATTTACTAACCTAACAGCGGCTATTGGATTTGGCGTATTCATATTCACTAAAAGTGCATTACTGTATGAATTTGGTGTGGTGGCCGGAATTAACATCTTGGTTATCTTTTTTGTGTCTTTGATTTTTATTCCATGCATTTACAGCTACATGCCGCTTCCATCAGATAAACATACCGATTATTTGGACAATAAGTGGTTAACTGCAGTTTTAGACAAATTGGAGTATTGGGTTTTGCATCACCGCAAAGCTGTATACTTAATTTCTATGCTGTTTTTAATTATTGGTGGAGCCGGTATTTTTCGACTGCATTCCATTGGATATATCGTGGATGATTTACCAAAAAAAGATCCGATTTATGTCGACTTAAAATACTTCGAATCTAACTTTCATGGTATTATGCCTTTTGAAATAATTATTGATGCAAAAAAGAAAAACAAAGCTGTTCAACCTGCTATGTTTACTAAATTAGATGCATTAGAAAACGTATTGGCTACTTATCCTGAATTTTCAAAACCTTTAAGTTTGGCTCAAGGTATTAAATTCGCTACTCAGGCTTATTATGGTGGTGATAGTACGCAGTTCAGAATACCGGATGGTATGGAACAAGCCTTTGTTTACGATCCGTTGTTGAAAAACAAAAATAAAAGCAACCCGCTTTTAGCAGCATTCATTGACAGTTTAAAGCAATCAACACGCATCAGCGTTAGTATGCGTGATGTTGGAAGTCAACGTTTGCCGGTATTAATAGACAGTTTAACTCCTCAAATTTATGCCATTTTTGATACCGCTAAATACCATGTTACCATTACCGGTGCAAGCGTAATTTTCTTGGAAGGAAGTCGTTTTATTGTGAATGGTTTGCGTGATAGTTTATTGTTGGCTTTCTTGACTATTATTGTTTGTATGCTTTGGTTGTTCCGTTCATGGAAAATTCTGTTAATTTCCTTATTGCCAAACATACTCCCCTTATTAATTACTGCCGGTATTATGGGTTGGTTAGGGGTAGCGTTAAAACCTTCTACAGTTCTTATTTTTAGTATTTCATTAGGAATAGCTATTGATGTAACGATTCGGTTTTTAGTAAACTTTAAACAAGAATTAATAACGCACGAAAATGACATTGAATTAACCGTACGCAAAACCGTTCAAGAAACCGGTGTTAGTATAATTTATACTTCATTGGTGCTTTTTGCAGGATTCTTCATTTTTGCTATTTCTGATATTGGTGGCACAGTTGCTTTAGGTTTATTGACGTCACTTACCTTGATTTTCTCGATGATAACCAATCTAACCTTGTTGCCAAGCTTCTTATTATGGATGGGCAAAAAGAAGAAACCCTAAGGGCCCGGTAACGACGAGAGTAGCTACCATTTTACGTCTAAGTCCATGTCCCAGTTAGGTTTCATGTTTATTTCGCTTGGGAAAAGGTAAACCGGTTCGGGTTGTGTATGATTAAAGTAATCGCCACTATCCCAAAATCCATTTCCATTTTTATCGGTCACAATGCGAATTTTATAAGAACCGGGCAGCAAGTTTTTTACACTAAATGAAGTTGCCACTAGTTTCGTTTGAAAAACCACTTGCCCGTCACCGGATAATAAATACAAAATAGCTGTAGGATCCATGCGCGATAAATTCAATTTGATATTACCCAGCTCTTCTGTACTTTTTAGTTGAACTTGTAAGCTAAGACTATCATTAGTTTGGGCGTAGCAATCTTCCACTAATGCTTTCGGAATAAA
>JAHEYX010000417.1 GCA_023251415.1 Chitinophagales bacterium | reverse complement strand
ATCAGCTATACGGCTAAAAAATTAGGAGTTAAAGAAGGAGAAGTTACCCCTGATGGTTTGTTCTCATGGAAACGTGTAGAATGTTTAGGTGCTTGTGGTTACGCGCCAATGATGCAATTGGGTGAACATTATAAAGAACATTTAACTCCGGAAAAAGTAGATGCGATTATCGATGAATGTCGTAAAAAAGCAGGTCAATTAAACTAAGCATTACACCACCCTACTTATCAGAAAAGAAAAAACAAATGGCTAGAAAATTATTAATAGATAAAGCACATATTCCGGGAATTGAAACCTTCGACGTGTATCGTAAAAAAGGTGGTTATGCTTCTGCAGAAAAAGCATTAAAAACAATGACTCCGGATGAAGTAACGGAAGAAGTTAAAAAATCAGGATTACGTGGTCGTGGTGGTGCCGGTTTCCCAACCGGTATGAAATGGAGCTTCTTGGCTAAGCCTGAAGGAGTGCCTCGTTATTTGGTATGCAATGCCGATGAAAGTGAACCCGGAACATTTAAAGATCGTTATTTGATGGAAAAAGTACCTCATATTTTTATCGAGGGTTTATTGATTTCATCGTATGCCTTAGGTGCAAACACTTGTTATATCTATATCCGTGGTGAATATGCTTGGATCGTTCACATACTTGAAAAAGGCATTGCCGAAGCTAAAGCCAATGGATTTTTAGGAAAAAACATATTAGGTAAAGGCTTTGATTTAGAAATTTATGTGCAACGTGGTGCCGGCGCTTATATCTGTGGTGAAGAAACAGCTTTATTAGAATCGTTGGAAGGTAAAAGAGGAAATCCGCGTATGAAACCGCCATTCCCTGCTGTCAAAGGATTGTACGGTTGCCCTACAGTGGTAAATAATGTTGAATCATTAGCTGCTGCTGTTCCAATTATTGCTATGGGTGGTGATGAATATGCTAAAATTGGTGTGGGTAAAAGTACCGGAACTAAATTGATTTCTGCTTCCGGAAATATTAATAAACCCGGCGTTTATGAAATTGAATTAGGTGTTTCCGTTGAAGAATTTGTGATGAGCGATGAATATTGTGGTGGTATGAAAAATGGCAAACGTTTAAAAGCCTGTGTACCGGGTGGTTCTTCCGTTCCGATCTTACCACATGATTTATTATTTAAAACTGCAAAAGGAGAAACGCGATTAATGACGTATGAATCATTAAGTGATGGCGGTTTCGCAACGGGATCAATGTTAGGCTCAGGTGGTTTTATTGTGTATGATGAAGATCAATGTATAGTTGAAAATACTTATAATTTCACGCGCTTTTACCGTCATGAAAGTTGCGGACAATGCTCCCCTTGTCGTGAAGGTACCGGTTGGATGGAAAAAGTATTACATCGTTTAGAAAACGGGCAAGGTAAAATGGAAGACATTGATTTGCTGTGGGATATTCAAAGTAAAATTGAAGGAAATACCATTTGTCCTTTAGGTGATGCAGCCTCATGGCCGGTTGCAGCAGCGATTCGACATTTCAGAGAAGAATTTGAATGGCATGTTACACATCCGAAAGAAGCGATGGAACGCAATTATGGTTTACGTAAAGCTACCATCGCCTAATTGGTAGTAGTTCAATAAAAAACGCCCTTTTACCGGTTAAGCAGTAAAAGGGCGTTTTCGTTTTAATGCGTTATTTTGTTGCTGTTGTTTTAATAAACTTATGCATCACCGCTTTTCCATTATTGAGATTGCGAACGTTCAACAAATAAGCAGCATCCGGAAAATCAATCGTGTTAAAGATAAAACGACTAACCCCTTTAGAACCGGTATAGGTTTCGGAATACACTTCATGTCCCAGTATATCCATGATAATAATTTCATAAGTCGCATTGGAATTACTTTGAACCAAAACATTCAACTCATTCGAAGTCGGATTTGGATAAAAACTTACCATTGGTGCAGTGGCAATTTGTTCTAATTGAATCGCGATAGTTGCTGAATATGAATAGGATTCGCTATTATCCATCATTTTAATACGATAATATCCTAAGTTTAGTGGATTTTCATCATTAAAAGTATAATTGCTTTTATTTACTGCACTGACTTCACCAATAGTTGTAAAATGAACTCCATCGTTACTTCTTTCAATTTGATAGGATTTTAGATTTTGTTCAGCAATAACTTTCCATTCCAGCTTATTATGCGTGTCTTCATTCCATCCATTAAAAGAAACAAGTGTAACCGGTAAAGGACTAATACCACGCGCTAACGCCCACCATGCATTGATGGTGGTTAATCCGGAGACGGTAACGGTATGCGCTGTGCTGTTAAACGTTTGTGTTCCGGTAGTTAAAAAGTAATCCCAATTTGAATTGCTGCTATTCCATTGTTGTGCGACATAGGGTCCACCTGCACTTAATCCGCTTGCATCAGCCGGATCATAGGTAATCGTTATAGGCCCAGTACCATTGTTTAAACTCGGATTGATTTTCCAAAAGCGATCAATTACATAAGCAGAATCGTTAGCACCGATGGTACCGGAATATAAACTGCT
>JAHEYX010000094.1 GCA_023251415.1 Chitinophagales bacterium | reverse complement strand
AACCATCTACGTTAGGATTAGGGTAGGTGCCAGATAAATCGCCACCGGCAGTGGTTGTATTTGTAATATCATCTGAAGCATTGGTATCACCGGTATTGCTAATTACTGTTCCAACAACAGCAATACCAGTACCACCGGTGTAACTTGTAGAACCGGTATTATCGGTACCCGGAGCCCAAGAAGATCCATTCCATTTTAATACCTGACCACTTGAAGCACCTTGTTGTGCAAGGTTTAAAGGGCTTGCGGCTGTTCCATTTCCACTTAATACAGTGGTAGTGGAAGCAACTTGAGTACCCCAATTATCACCGGGACCTGTACCTGCAGCTAAAGTAACCGGTACCCATGCACTACCGTTCCAACTTAATACTTGACCATTTGTGGCTGCTTGTGAAGCTAATCCTAATGGTGAAGCAGCAGTACCATTTCCGGTTAATGTTGCATTGGTAACGGCAGTTTGCGTGCCCCAATTGTCACCACCACCATTAGCAGGAGTCCAAGCGGAACCGTTCCAGGTCAAAACTTGTCCGTTTGTAGCGCCTTGTTGGGCAATACCTAGAGGATTAGCAGCAGTACCATTTCCGGTTAAAGCAGCAGTAGTAGAGGCTGTTTGAGAACCCCAATTATCACCACCACCATTGGCAGGCGCCCAAGCGGAACCGTTCCAGGTAAGCACTTGACCATTAGTTGCCCCTTGTTGTGCTACTGTTAACGGATTGGCAGCTGTACCATTACCACTTAAAACCGGAGTGGTTTGAACACTGCCACCACCGCCGCCATTCGCAGCATATAAGGCATAAGGAACGCTTAATAATTCCGAAACGCCCATTGGTGCAAAAGCAACACCGCCATTAGGGTCTAATTCAATTTTTAGCCATTTATTACCGGTGCTCCAATTGATGGCAGCAAAACTTCCACTTTGAACCAACCCTTGTCCGATAGCTAAGGTAAACAAACCAAATTGATTGGTGGTTACGGAATGTTGTTCAACATAAACGGCTGTTCCGGTAGCTGAACCATCTAAAACGCTTATACGAAGGGCAACCAACTGGTTTACATAAGGATTTCCGCTAGCGTTCCGAGCAACCGCTTGGTAATTCATAGCTTGAGGTGCTTGAGCAAAGGTTTGCATAGCAAGTGCCAGCAACAATAATAGAGTTAAACGAAATTTCATGAGTTTATAATTTTATAAGTGGCTTGATGAGGATTATTAAGATTTTACGATGGTTAATTTGTAGGCGGCAATTTCGGGTTTAGTAGCTCCGTTTGGTGTGAAAGCTACTTGAATAAAATAAACCCCTGCAGCCAAGTTAGCTAAATGTAAAGCGGTTGTTTCAGTGGTATTGGCGCCGGTATAAACATAGTTATTCAAAACCGGAGTACTACGCCCTAAAATATCAAATGCATTTATTTGAATAGTACCACCCTGTGAATAATTGAGGCGTACTACAACATCTCCTGTACTCGGATTTGGGGAAATGATTGCTGCAGCGTTTAAGTCCGTAACAGCGTTAATCCCGGTATTTTCGGCGGTATAGGTTTGTTGAAACCCTTGTGTTAGGTAATAATCATTACCGGAAATAGTGCTTTTAAAGGTAGCAGTCATGGTCATTTCTGCAACTGTTTCGGAAAGCGAACTACCATTGGCCGCTATAAGGTATGCGCCGCTTGAACTTATTACGCTGTTGGAAATGGATTGCCCCCAAACCGATGAACAAATCGTAAAAGCGCTGATTACTAAAAAAAGCGATTTCATTGTTTTAAATTTTAATGCATAAAAATAGAAAATCTTTGAATATTGTTACAGCATTAAACTATGAATTTTAAGATTTAATTGCTTGTTTAACCATTCATTTGTACCAATGTTCTTGTTTACAGCGCAATGCTTTTGAAATTCTAAACTTAACGACACACTTAGTTTTTTTGATTTACCATATTTTGAAATGAAAATTGTAGCTTTGAAACCTAACTATTAAGCATAATCAAGTGGCACTACAACTAAGCAATACAATTAAAAACTATATAAATGGAGAGCTCATTGAGCCGGTTGGAAAAAAATGGCTCGACAACTACAATCCGGCAACCGGTGAAGTATACGGGCAGCTTCCGGACAGTGATGAACATGATGTAAATATGGCTGTAAGTGCTGCAGAGGAGGCTTTTCCGGCTTGGAGTGCTTTAAGCAAATTGCAACGAAGCGATTATTTAAAAAAAATAGCAGATCTTATTCTTGCCAATTTAGATGAGTTGGCAATGGCAGAAAGTATTGATAATGGGAAACCTTATTGGTTAGCCAAAAAAGTAGACATACCACGTGCTGCAGAGAATTTCAGCTTTTTCAGTACAGCAATTTTACAATGGAAGGATGAAGCGAATCACATGGATGGAAATTATGTGAATTATACTTTACATCAACCATTAGGCGCTGTTGCCTGTATTTCACCTTGGAATTTGCCTTTGTATTTATTTACTTGGAAAATTGCACCGGCCTTGGTTACCGGTAATTGTGTGGTTGCAAAACCCAGTGAAATAACGCCCATGACAGCCTTTTTACTAAGCCAAATCTGTATACAAGCGGGTTTACCAAAAGGCGTTTTAAATATTGTACATGGTCTTGGTACCAAAGCCGGAGATGCCTTAATTTCTCATTCCAATATACAGGCCATTTCATTTACAGGTGGCACTAAAACCGGAGCTTATATTGCTGCCAAAGCGGCACCTATCTTTAAAAAGCTGAGTTTAGAATTGGGAGGTAAAAATCCAAATATCATTTTTGAAGATTGCGATTACGATAAAATGTTGAGCACAACCTTACGCAGCTCGTTTGAAAACCAAGGTCAAATCTGCCTTTGTGGTAGTCGAATACTGGTTCAGCGCAGCATTTACGAAAAATTTAAAACCGATTTTGTTGCAGCGGTTAAGGCATTAAAAGTTGGTGATCCGTTGCAAGACGACTCTAAAATGGGCGCAATTGTTTCGAAACAACATTACGAAAAAATTGTAAGTTGTATTCAATTGGCAGAAGATGAAGGTGGAGTAATTCTTTGTGGCGGTTCGCCCTTACAATTGGATGGACGTTGCGCAGAAGGTTGGTTTATTGCACCTACCGTAATTGAAAACCTAGGACCTCATTGTCGCACGAATCAAGAAGAAATATTTGGTCCGGTTGTCACTTTACAGGCATTTGATACAGAAGAGGAGGCGCTGGCATTAGCAAACGCTTCGTCTTATGGATTGGCAGCCACCATTTGGACAACTAATATGGCTAAAGCAAATCGCATGGCGGCAGGAGTTGAAAGCGGTATTATTTGGTTAAATTGTTGGTTGGTTAGAGACTTGCGAACCCCTTTTGGAGGGATGAAGAATAGCGGTGTTGGAAGGGAAGGCGGTGTACATGCGTTGGAGTTTTTTACTGAAACAAAAAATATTTGTATTCCATTACACTAAAGATTTTTTGCAGGAAAGTTTGTTTTAAAAAAAAGAAATTTATCTTTGCAGTCCTAAAATAATAGGAACGAGGTGTAGCGCAGTTGGTAGCGTACCTGGTTTGGGACCAGGGGGTCGTCAGTTCGAGCCTGGCCACCTCGACAAAAAAGGCCTTTCCGCAATGGAAAGGCCTTTTTTTATTGAAGTAAATGAATTCTTTTACCAACCACTTGCTAATACATCAACCAAATGCATGGTTTTTATTGGTAATTGCTCTTTGTTGATTTTTCCTTCTAAGTGCATTAAACAACTGACATCCGTAGAAATAATATAATCAGCACCTGTTGCCAATGCATTTTCTAATTTTTGAGTAGCCATGCCATTCGAAATTTCACTGAATTTTACTGCAAAGGTTCCTCCAAAACCGCAACAGGTTTCAGTATCCACCATTTCAGTTAATGTTAATCCCTTCACCTGCTGCAATAAAGCACGAGGTTCTCTTTTAATATGGCATTCACGTAAACCGGCACAACTGTCGTGATAAGTGGCCGTTCCATTTAATTCGGCACCTAAATCAGTTACTTTTAAAGTATTCACCAAAAAGTCACTAAACTCGATGATGTTTTTTCCAACCGAACGACTTTCATTATGCATAGCCGAGTTTTCGAACAACTTTCCATAATAGTTTTTTACGAATCCGCAACAGGATGCACTAGGTGTTACCACTGTGCGTGCACCGGAAAAGTCACGAATGAATTTGGCACCAACAGATCTTGCTTCATCCCAAAAACCGGAATTGAATGCAGGTTGTCCGCAACAAGTTTGTTTGTCGTTATAATTCACTTTGCACCCTACCTTTTCTAATACCTTAATCATGTTGAATGCGGTATTAGGATAAAGTTGGTCGATAAAGCAGGGTATAAATATATCTACTGTCATGGGTTTGATTTTGCTACATTTTCGAAATGCAAGATTAAAAATTTATTCATCAACCAACACGATTAATTTTTAACACTAAGCTATATTTGATTAATTTGTTATATATTTGGTAAAACGAATCCTATGAAAACAAAACATTTTATCCTTTTTATTGCCTTGTTTTTATGCTTCAAATTCAATTCTAAAGCGCAATTAACTACCATTCTGCCGGCTTCAACTGAACTCATAAGTCGAGATACCAGTATTTATGTTGACCCCTCTACTTGGATTTACCACAATTACCTTATTTGTAATGGTGTTCATTTTAAAGTTGCAGGTTTAAGCACTTATCTCATGCGTTTTTACTTGGAAGATAATGCACATGTTGAAGTATCAGATACCTTCAACTTTTATTTAGTTGCGGATGTATTTATGAAAAACAATGCTAGTTTTGATTTTAATCGTAAAAATGGAAGCAGTATTGATACCGTTATGAAGGTTGCAGGAGCAATGTTAATTGATACGGCAAACAGTGTTACTACCTTGTTGATTGGAAGTTCGGTAGTCTTTGATTATTCATTATTGCCCGGAGGTGTTAGTCCTTGTGCTGCCTCTGCCGGAGAAACTACAATCAGCACAGCTGACTTACAAGTATATCCAATTCCAACGCAAACCAAGCTTAATTTTAATTGCCCCAAGTTAAATGGTACGGCACAACTTTTTTTATACAATCAGAATGGGCAGTTGCTCAAATGCCAAGAAGTAAAAGAAAGTACCTTTTCTATTGATATCGCTTCATTTTCAAGTGGATGCGGATATTATCAATTGGTTAAAGAGGCTACTATAATTAAGTCAGGTAGTTGGTATAAATTGTAGCCTAGAATTTAAATGTAAGCCTTTTTTGTTACCGTGTTTATAATAGTTCTCTTAACTTAGCAGCGAACAGCAATCAACTTCAGATTTGCTATTCACTTAAACTAGATTAAGGCAATAAACATCGCATGAAATTATTTATACAGAAGCAGACCGCGTTTTACTTTCCTGTTTTATATGTGCTTCAACTGATAGCAAAAAACCAACAATTCTCATGGGAGTTTGTTGACGAAGCAGCACACGCAGATTTGATTTGGGATTTACAACATCCAAACACACAACCGATAGCAAACCATTTTTATGAACTGCTAACTACTAATCCTGCTCAATTAAATCATAAGCAAGTTTTTAAGGTTAATCCAATTATTGAAACGCCTGAAGGTAAAAGCGACTTAATAGCAACCATCTATTATATGGTTAACTGCATTCAGGAATCAGCCGACATGAATGATTTGGATAAGTTTGGACGATATCAATTTGAAAACTCCTATCAATATCGTTTTGCCAATACTACACAAAATTTAGTTCAAGAATACATGAATCAACTGCTTTCAACTTGGAAGCTGAAAGTCAAGCAAAAGCAAAGCGCTTTTTTTATATCACATGATATCGATACGCTCTATGGATCGAAGTTTTTTGATACCCAATGGGCGCTCAAACGCAAACAAATAGCTGTTGTTGTGAAATTAATGTGTAATGAAATTTTACTACGACCACATTGGAAAAATATTGATCGTGTATTGAAAATTCATACTGAACACGATATGAAGTCGACATTTTTTTGGTTGGTAAATCAAGGAAGAGGCGACTCCGGCATCAAAAACGCAGATTATAATTTTCATCGTGAAAGTGCCTTGCAAGAAAAAGTTAAAGCCGCTGGATTTACAAACGGATTACATAAATCAAGTTCGACCATGAGCTTCGACGAAGAGTTGGCAAAAGGCCAGCGTTTACAACCGTATAATCGGTATCACTACTTACGTTTTTTACCTTCTCGGGATTGGAAAAAAATTTCCGACTCACAAATTGAGTTCGATTCTTCATTAGGTTTTGCTGAACAATTTGGCTTTCGTAATTCGTATGGAAATGCTTTCCAACCATTTAATTTAGAAGCTAAAAAGCCGTATAATTTTGTTGAAGCACCATTAACGTTTATGGATGGAACGTTTGAAAAATACATGAAATACCCAACTGATCAAATTGCAACAACTATAATTGATTTTTATGAGAGGAATAATACGAATTGTGTGTTATCGCTATTATGGCATAACACGCATTTCTCCGACTATCGCTACGGTGATTATTGGAAAGCCTATAAAAAAATTATTGCCTACTTATACGAAGCCAAAATTCCAGTACTTTCGCCCGATCAAATCATCAAAGAAAATACCTTATCATGGTCAGTTACCGATTAGCAGAAGAAAATGATTATCCAACAATTGTTGAATTCTATAATAAATTTCACCCCACTTCTAAACGAGATTTGAACACCTTTTTATGGTTTTATACGCAAGGGGTTTATGGTAATTGTGTTTTTATTGTAGCGTTTGTGAATGAACAATTGGTAGGCTTTTATGGCGTGATTAGAATTGTAGTTACAACTGCGTCCGGCGAAAAAGTACTTACTGGTAAATGTGAAGACGCCTTAATTGATCCTGAATTTCGGGGCAAAAACATTCTCAAAGGGTTAATTGCAAAAGTGTTTGATGAATGCACCAGACAAGGCATAGTGGCTTTATGGGGCTTCACGGCATTACGCGAAGCATTTATTCGTATAGGTTATGAAGTGCCTTATAAAAATAGCCAATCTATAGCAGTTGGATCATTTTTCACCGCCTATAAACAATTGGATAAGCCATCAGGCAACTCCAAATTGAAGGCAAAATTGAAAATAGCCGGTTTTTGTGCATACGCCTTTTTAAAACAAAAAATTGCAATGCCTAAGGCTTCATTACAAGCATTTCAAATGAAGGACGATAAGCCGGTTATACAACAAGTTGATCAACTCATAACAGCTGTATTAAATGAGTTTCCCGAATTATTTGCCATTCAACAATCACCCGATTTTCAACAATGGCGTATATATGACAACCCTAATTTAAAAGACCTATACAGTGTGGCATATTATAATCAACATCAAGAACTTGTTGGACTTGTCGTTTACAATTTGAGCTTGCCTCCGGTTGCTTATATTACTCAAGCTACTTTTCATCCAACATTGAACCAATCTACTGCTGCTGCTATGTTGGCTGCTGCCGATAAAGTTGTATTTGCAAAAGGCTTTGGAATGATTCGGAATTGGCAATTCACACATAATGCGCTGAACAAAAAGGAAGTTCAAATTTTTAAACAAGCTAATCATCTTTTTCTTAACAAAGGAATTTGTATGGTTTGGCGCGAATTGCAACCCGGAAAATTAAATCCAAATAATTTTTATTTGAGTAAAATTGCAGCACAAGGAAACACCTGATTGTAAAAATTGTTGTTGTATTTTAATTTTATTTTTTAAGTTTGCCTGAACTTAAAAGTGGAGGTTATGACATTAGTGAAGACGTTTGGAAGTGCAGTGTATGGTGTAAGCGCAATTACAATCACTGTAGAAGTTAATTTGACAGAAGGAGTGGGGTATTTCTTAGTAGGTTTACCCGATAGTGCAGTAAAAGAAAGCATGCATCGTATCGAAAGTGCTTTAAAAATGCACGATTACCGAATGCCCCGACGAAAAATCGTTATCAATATGGCTCCTGCCGATATTCGTAAAGAAGGCAGTGCATACGATTTAACCCTAGCAATGGCTTTGCTGGTAGCAAGTGAACAAGTGAAAGGGGATGAGATAGAAAAATACATCCTCATGGGTGAGCTATCGCTGGATGGCAGCTTACAACCAATTAAAGGAGCATTACCTATAGCTATTCAAGCGCGCGAAGAAAAATTTAAAGGCTTATTTGTTCCAAAACAAAATGCACGCGAAGCAGCCATAGTAAATAATTTGGATGTATATGGCGTAGAAAGTATTGCTGACGTTATTGGTTTTTTTAACGGCGAAGTGACCCTTACACCCATTACAGTGGATACGCGACAAGAATTCTACGAGCAACAACAAGCTATGGAATTTGATTTCGCAGATGTTAAAGGACAAGAAAATATTAAACGTGCAATGGAGATTGCTGCAGCCGGCGGTCATAATTTAATTTTAATTGGACCACCCGGTGCGGGTAAAACCATGTTGGCAAAACGCTTACCAACTATCTTACCTCCGCTGACATTGCAAGAATCTCTCGAAACAACCAAAATACACAGCGTTGCCGGAAAGCTTCCGGTACATTCTTCCTTAATATCTGTACGCCCATTTCGTTCACCACATCATACCGTTAGCGATGTAGCATTGGTTGGTGGAGGAAACTCCCCTCAACCCGGAGAAATTTCATTAGCGCATAACGGCGTTTTATTTTTAGATGAATTGCCGGAATTTAAACGTACCGTTTTAGAAGTGCTTCGTCAGCCCATGGAAGAACGAAAAATAACCATATCGCGCGCAAAATTCACTGTTGATTATCCGGCTTCACTTATGCTGATTTCTGCAATGAACCCTTGTCCATGTGGATTCTTTAATCATCCCGAACGTGATTGCGTTTGTGCACCGGGGGTAGTACAAAAATATTTAAATAAAATTTCAGGACCGCTACTCGATCGAATCGATTTGCATGTAGAGGTTACGCCGGTTCCATTCAGCGAGTTAACCAATTCCAGACCAACCGAACGTAGTGAATCAGTAAGAGAGCGCGTTTTAATTGCCCGAGCTATTCAAGAAGAACGATTTAAAGACAATAAGGATATTCATTGTAATGCACAAATGAGTGCAAAAACATTGAAGGAAATCTGCATCTTAAATACCGCTTGTACTAACTTGCTTAAAACAGCCATGGAGCGTCTCGGATTATCGGCGCGAGCTTATGATCGAATATTAAAGGTAAGCAGAACCATTGCTGATTTGGCAAACAGTAACGATATAAAAGTTGAACACCTGGCCGAAGCAATTCAATATCGAAGCCTCGATCGTGAAAGTTGGGGAAATTAAGTGCTGTGGCTATTTTAAACGGTTACGAATTCGAAGTTTATTGTAATAAGCTTGTATAAAATACGATGGAACAAGCAATACACTTAGTACTAAAAAATAAACCGGAAGTGAAGCTTGCTTTATAAGCGTTGTTACTACTAGCATACCTAAAAAGTGTTGTAAATAAATTGGGTAACTCAATTGCCCTAACAGTAAATCAATTCGTTTCATAAAAAGTGGAACTGACTTTACAGTAATTAATACTACTAGCACTAACAGATAGTAAATCCAACACGTATATGCATTGAGTTGGATAAACAATACTATAAACAAAGAAGCAGGTAGTAGCCAATATCCGTGCATTAATTTTTTGGTACTAAAGTCTGTTTCGATACATGAAATGCGATAAGCCAACCCACCTAATAGAAAGCAACTGAATTCAAATGGAATAAACATATAACACCAATTTAAATCAGTGTAATTATTGGCATAAGCCAAAAAACGTAACAGCAAAAATAAAACAGCTATGCAGC
>JAHEYX010000093.1 GCA_023251415.1 Chitinophagales bacterium | reverse complement strand
CCTGGCGACAAATAATTTCAATTTCATTAAGATCGATCTTGATGAAAGACGCTGGGCAGTTATGAAGCTTACCCCATTCGATAAGAAGGGATCTAAAGATGATCCAAAAATGTTAGATACATTAATTGGTGAAATCCCTGCTTTTTTGCTTTTTCTAAAGGAGCGCCCAATGGCTCATCCCGAACCACTTACAAATTTATGGTTCACTAAAGATGTGTACTTCACAGATGCGATGAAAGAAGTTACCGCCCGTACTAGAAGTACCTTGGAAAAGGAACTAATCTACTGGCTCAGGAATATGTTTTGGCGCTATTGCTGTGTTTTGGAAATCAAAAGTGATGATATAACCGAACGTAGCGATGCAACATGTATAACAGAAATCTTTATCACAAAAAGCGATCTATTAAAGGAGCTTCAAACGGTTGTAAAAAATGCATCTATGGGGTACCTCGAAACCGTTTTAAAAGATTCCATGAAGAAACTCCCTTGCGTGATGGCGAAGTACCCAAATTTTAAAGCGCGTTATGATCGCAATGGGAATAAGGATATTGATTTGGAAGAAAAATTCGCAGGCATGCCTTACCACTTCTTGATAGAAGATGTATTTCCAGGTGATACGATCTACGATATGTTTGATGCGATTGAGGTCAATTACATAAATGCATATAAATCTGGACGAAAACCAGTAAGCTATAAAACACCTGAAAAATATTTAACTCCTGAAATCCCATTCTAATGATGCAACAGTACATACTACTTGCTTTAGTTAGCACAGCTGACATAATTATAATAGGTCTAGCGATTGCATTCTTTAAAGTTTTAAATAGTAAAAAATGATGGCACTATTTCATATTCATAACGGTGTTCAATATAATGTTTTGGCTTTTTCTAATAATTGGAATAAAAAGCTATACAGTGATGCTCATACAACAATTCGGTTAACAAATCCAAGTCGGTTCTATGTCGGAGCTGTCTTTGCTGAGCTTTTAAAAGGTCAATTCATTGGGCTTGTTAAAGTGGAGAAAGTAGTTCAATGTTCAATAGATAAGTTGCCGGAAATCACCTGTTACCTGGATACAGGATATAATGCAGAAGAAACTAAGAAAATTATCCGGACAATGTATAGGCTTAAGCCGGAGCAAACTCGAATAATGGATATAATTCTACTTGTAAAATATAATCCGGAGGGCGCTTAGTCCGGCTATCCGCTTTACTTCGGTGCCGCTACTATCCGGAGCGCATTAAATACAAACACTCATGACAAAGTTCATTCACCCAACAAAATTCAGCTACTATTATTACAGAGGGAATAATTATCCATACAATACCGTAATGGGTAATCCAATTGATTATAACAATCCAAAGCATTTGGATTTTTTAAAGGAATGGCAAGCCATCACTGCCGGTAAACAAGCTTTTGCAGTTGTATTGTTTGATTTCGGCCGTCCAGGCATCCGAAAAAAAAATCTGTACGTTGAAGATTGCAGCGAAAAAGTTGCTGAATTGATTTATTTCGACTTTACGTGTCCATTCTGCACGCGCGATGCAAAAATTTGTTTTCCTTTCAAAGAAGAGCCAGCAGAATTTGAATACCATAATCAGGCATTAGAGCAGTTGAATGCAGAGGGATTTGAGTGTAATTGTTGTGGTAGCCTTTTCAAGATGAAAGGTGAAGCTAGCTTATTTCATTTGCCAAAGACCAGTGAAGCATGATGGTATTTAGCATAGTAAATAGTTTTCAGCAAAGATGCCGCTATACAAGTTGCAGTCAATGTCAAGCCTTACAGGTTTCTAAAAAAAATCTCCAGCCCTTGACTTCGGCTTATGTAAAAATTAAGCCGGTCAATGGTAGTATTTTTTTTAAGAAAACATTGACAGCTCAGCAGCGCGATGGCAATGTTGCAGAAAAATTTACTTTATGCAAATACCATCAATCAAATGCTTCACTAGTACTATTGCCAACAAAATGCCGGATAACTATTTTTTCATCTTGGCAAAAGGCAACAACGCCGGGAAACCACTCAAAGAACCATGCCCCAACTGCTTCATTGTGGAATGCGCTGATTATGACCAACGCGAATATTTCTACTGGCTTTCATATGCACTTTGGCAGGGAAAACACTATTCAATTCATTTGCGCGGTTCAGTTATTCCGTACCTGGTTAAGCGTGATGTCGAAAAATCACTCGAAAGAGGCATGCTCGCTGCAACTGAACGTTCAGAACACTACAGAAAAGCGGTTGTTCGGATGCGCATTTTTGCCGAACACAAACGCTCAGCAGAGGAATTACTGCGCAAGCAATTACAAGTTCACCGTCAGCTCCTGCACACAATACTTTTTTATCAAAATCCATCCTTTAAAAATCATTAATATGTCAAAAACACATCACGCTATTGATGGCGACCTAGCCCAGTACAATCTAACATCAGTGCAGCGCCTAAGCTGCATTGATGTATACGAATTAAATCGTAAAGACATTAAAAGCGCTCTTGTCTTGGCAGAGCACTTCGAAGATTACAACGCTACTTCTAACCTCGACAAAATGCTAACCCTCAAAATTTCATAATAATATGGCAGCAGCTCTTACCTCCAGTGTAATTAAAGGAATCATTGAAATGTTTCCGCATGAAGAAACCGAAGAATTGTATTTCCGTGCAGGAATACAATACGTAAAATTCAAAGGCTGCACACTTGAATTCTCAATAGTAAGCGAAGGCTTCACCTACGAAGTTGAAGTAAAGCTATTCGGTTCATCACATGGAATAATATGTTCTAACTCACAGCATTTAAGCGATGCAATTACAGCATGGCTTAGAGGCAGATTAAACTAACAACATGAAATCAAATTTAACATTTACAGACCAGTTCTGCGGAGCGGGAGGCTCAAGTCAAGGAGTGCGTAATGTTGCATTAAAATATGGAAGCAATATAGGCGTAAAACTTGCCTTGAATCATTGGAAACAAGCAATTGCAACACACGAAGCAAATTTTCCTGACACTCAACACGATTGCACAGATATACAAGCTTGTGACCCTCGTTATTATCCAACAACAGACATCCTAATAACAAGCCCTGAATGTACAAATCATTCACTTGCTAAAGGAAAAAAGCAGGTAGCTCAAAACTTGGATTTATTTACCAAAGGTGTTTTGGATGCGGCAGCTGAAAGAAGTCGAGCCACGATGTGGGATGTTTGCAGATTCGCTGAAAGACACAACTACAAAGCTATCATAGTTGAGAATGTAGTCGATGCCAGGAAATGGATAATGTGGGACGCTTGGCTACAAGCAATGCACTCAATGGGATATTCGCACAAATGCGTTTACATCAATTCAATGCATTGTTTTCCCACGCCCCAATCACGTGATAGAATGTACGTTGTTTTTTGGAAATCAAAACAACGTACTCCGGACCTTGAGTTTAAACCTAAAGCCTATTGTCCAGAATGTGGCCATGATATAAATGCCGTCCAAACATGGAAGAATAATAGCAAACCTTTTGGCAAGTTTAAAACACAATACTATTATAGCTGCCCTGTACATCGTTCAAAAGTGGAGCCTTACTATCATGCTGCATTCAATTGCATCGACTGGACAGATATAGGAAAAAGAATAGGAGATCGATCAAAACCACTTTCGCCCAATACTATACGTAGGATTGAATACGGCTTAAAAAAATACGGTAAAGAGCCATTACTGGATATAAATTATACACCCGGACTAATTCGGCCAATAACCACTCCTGTAGGAACAATAACAACTAACGACCACCACGGTCTAGTTGTGCCTTTTCTTGTTAATGATCAACAGAGTACAGGAGTTGACTTTAGAGTTAAGTCATTACTTGAAAGTATTCAAACAATTTCGACAAACCCGGGCTTTAAATTGGTAATGCCATTTGTTATGAAAGGTGAACATACTTTGCTTGATGGATATACCAATTCAATACAAGAGCCATTTAGCACGCAAACAACAAGACAAACTTTTGGACTTATCTGTCCTTTCACAGTTGAATGTAATAGAACAGGTAAACTTAAACCGGCATCACAGCCATTCAGTACTGTTACCGCAGGTGCTATAAATCAAGGTGTAGTTTCAACCGATGCGTGGCAAAGCTTTTTAACTTACTACAATGGAAATCCAGGTGCAAAACACATGCTAGAAGCTGCCGGAACTATAACAACTGGTGAGCGTCATTTTATGGCCACTTATCAGGAGCCACGATTAGAAGATTGCTATTATAGAATGTTAAAACCAAAAGAAATACAAGCAGCCATGGCTTTTGCACCAGATTACATTGTATTAGGTGATAATAAAGCGAAAGTAAAGCAATTAGGTAATGCAGTAACGCCTCCAGCCATGGAATGGCTTGTTGAGCAAGTTGTCAAATCATTAATTTAAAATTATGGAAAAATTAATCTATCCTGGATCTAAAAATGGTAATGGTATCTGCTCTTGGTTAATTAATAATATACCTCCACATGAACGATATTTCGAGCTGTATGCCGGTAGTGCTGCCCTCTACTATGCCAAAAAAGGCTGTAATTTCAATTTGCTCACGGATGTTAATCAAAAAATAATCAACTATCATTCCGGAAGAAATTTAAACCAAAAAGCCAATATTATTAAAACAGATGCATTATCCTTTATAGATGGATTTGTATTTACTGAAGCTGATTTTATCTATTTAGATCCACCATATCCAAAATCAGCTAGAAGGTCCGGTAGGACATATTATGAAAACGAAATGCTCAATGATGATGAACATGAGCAGCTGCTCAAGAAAATTACATCTATTACGGCCATGGTTATGATCTCTACTAGACAAAATGATCTATATGATCAAATGCTACATAATTGGAGGAAAGAGATATTTCAAACAGCGGATAGAGCAGGTGTTGTTTATGAAGTTATTTATATGAACTATCCGGTTCCGGAAGTCCTACACCAATACGACTATGTTGGTCGCAATTTTACGGACCGGCAGCGAATTAAACGAAAAATAACAAGTCTCGTAAATAAAATCAAAGCACTACCCCCACTTGAACGTAGTGCTTTACTTGATGGAATTAAAAAACTTTAACAAAAACATCAATACAATGAATATAATAGAAGCTTTTCAAGCTGCCGAAAATGGTGCTTTAATTACAAACGATAGTTATAAATTATTCGATCGTTTTTTGAAATATATGGGTAATGGTGAGTTTTTCGAGTATGAACTAGTTAATGGTATTGTAAACTACAAATGGGTAGTTAGAGAATTTTCATTAGCTAATATAATATCAACTAGTTGGTCTATATTAAATAATAATCCATTTGCTAAACAACAAAATGAGATAATCTTTCATCCGGACAGCGATATTGATGCTGAATTATACCATGATGAAATTGCCAATCAAGAAAAAAGGGAATGTATATACTGCAACCACAATACAAACTCTTTAACAGATGGCATGTGTCACACCTGTTATAAAAAACACAACTAGCTTTATAAATTTTTTAGCATAGTCTTTTTCCGCAAAAGTATTGCTTCCCAAATATCCACAATAACAAGCCTCCGGTTTGATAAAAAAACTCCAGCCCTTGACGTTGGTCCTTATGATAAATTAGGACCCGGCAAGGGTAGTTTTTTTTATGCAAATTATTGATGGCTGATGCAGAGCTTAATGATCAGGCAGAAAAAACTATGTCGAAAAAATTTGAAATTCTACCAGCTCTCCACTCAGTTGCCGAAATGCACCTTACCTATAAAGTTAAAGTGCCAAAGGATCAATGGCCTAGAATCATAAGCAGCACCGATGCGTTTAAGTTGCTGTTACCGCATTACGATGACCAGCTTGATACAAGGGAACTATTCCTAATCCTGGCATTAAACCGGTCTAACCGGGTTATCGGAGTTTATCATGTCAGCTCAGGAGGAATATCCGGTACCGTTGTTGACATAAAAATAATATTTGCTACCCTGTTACTTGCAGGTGCCAGTGGTGTTATCTTAAGCCATAACCACCCATCAGGAAATACCCAGCCTTCAAATGAAGATTTAACAATAACCGGCCAGATAGAGAAAGCCGCTAAAATACTTGGTATTACCCTTTATGATCACGTAATTATCTCCAGTGATAAACATTTCTTTTCATTTGCCGACGAAGGCTACATAGGCCGATAGGCCATTTACAGAATTTAAAGCCTTGTAAACCTTTAATTAAGTGTACAGGGCTTTACTGTTTTGTACTATTTATAAGTAGGACTACAAGGCTTTAAATTCACCTTTTATGTATTCTAAACGGGCAAAACCCCACCGCGCCCCCTTTAAAGTGATAATAATTTTGATTTTTGGATTTATGCCATTTTGGCGAAAACGCTAATTTTTACTTTACCACTTTACTTTTAAAAGAAAGTATAGTAATAATAAGGGTTACAAGAGTAAAAAACGGTAAAGCGTTACTTTACCGAAACTTTACCGCTTTACTTTTTGTAAAGTTGTAAAGTGAAGTAAAGCGCTAAAATTGGCAAGCTTTACCGCTGTAATTCGCTACAGTACTGAATTTAAGCTATTTGGTAAAGCGGTAAAGCGATTTTCGACCTTTTTCCCAAAAACAGCACTTTTTCAGAAGAGGTTTTCTGTAATAGATTGAAATTTCTATAACAGATCTAATTTTTTTTGAAGTAAATTTTTTGATTCCAATTTTAGTTTCTATTTTTGTTTCAATCCGGGCGGGATTTAATAACTTCATTCTTTAAAGTATGAATTTTCCGGATTGGCTCAAACAAAAATCAGCCACTTATTTCAACCTCGAAGATTTCGAGGTTATTCAAAAAGCTTTCAGCTATCTTTCTAACAACGGTTTGAAATTCTCAAACCTCAGTCAATTTTTTGTTTCAGTTTGTAAAGAACTTGTAAATCAATCAAGCAACACCGGCGAAACTGATTTGGTAGAAAGTTTGAAAAGTCAATTGGAAGAAAGTCAAACACAATACCAGTCTACATTACAGAAGTTAGAAGAATCTAACGCTTTAATAACTTCATTATCAGCTGAAAAATTGAATTTATACCAAGGTCTTGTTTCAATGACAGAAAAGCATGATGAGCAGCTTTCGCTGTATACTGCATTAAATGAAGAATACCAAAAACTAGTTTCAAACCTTGAAGATACTAAGGTAGAAACAACATCGAAACTTTCTTCTTCTGTCTTGTTTACAGCGGCACAAAAAGAAGTTTTAGAAGCAACACTCGATGAATACAATAGTTCGAATCAAGCTGGAAAGAAATATACCAAAATAGATGATGTTGTACATGGTTGTTTGAAGCTTGTTATCGAACAACAATTACAGTGGTTCTCTTATCCAGTTAAAAAATGAACAAGCAAATTCTAAAACAAATAAGGGGTTACGCTGCTATGATTCCGGAAACAGTTTATCCTGTTAATCGGAAGGTGCCTGGATCTTGGTTACTAAGCAAAGGTGTAACTGAGTTAGAAGGTTGCAAGATAGAGCCTAATAGATTCTACCATTTTGAAAGCGTTAATAAAGTGAACCATAACAGGCGCATGAAAGAATTATTCAAACGGAATGGTGAAGAGGCAGTAAGGCAGTATGTAGATGAAATGATTCAGCTACATAAGGAATCACAATCGGTTGTAATAGATATTGTAGATAGTATGAATGATCGAGCAAAATCCTATAGTATATGAAAAAAATTATTACCTATTTTTTAAGGAAGTATAACCTAATTCTATTGCCTGCCAGTGAGGTAGAAACATTCATAGCAGACTACAAAAAAACTAAGAAATCGGGAGTTATTAAGAATATAATAATTGCAGCTCTTATGCTGGCAGTACTGTTCTTATGCTACCTGTTGTATAAATCAAATAATCCAAAGGAAAATGTCACAAATTGAAAAAGAAAAAGTACTTGTAATCAAGGACGAACTAGATGAGTTAATTATTCAAAATCTTGAATTAAAAAAGGAACGTGATGAATTAGAAGCGGATTTGCATTCACTGTTGGATGGCCTTGGAATACTTAAGGGCCTATTCGGTGGTTCACCATCAGCCACGATAGCAAAATTATCATCAAAGATGATTACTGGAGACATGTCCGATTTATTTTCAATTGGAACTAAAGTAGTTCCAGTTTTCGAGAAATATAAATTAGTTGAATCAGCTAATAATAAAACTTTATTACCAAATGGAAACTCAAGCGAATAATACCGGTACTGTTCAAGAAAAAAAGCAAGATGATTTCATGGACCTTTCAGCTTTGCTGAACGGCAAAACAGAAAAAAAAGCTTTCACCCCTGATATAGAAGATGTAGATCCTGATGATGATGATGATGATCATGATGATCAGGAAGGAGCTGAGCATGAAGCTAATGCAGCTGCAATGGCAGCTAATGTGACAGATTTCAAAAAAATGTCCGAAACATTTGTAAATGCAATTGATTGTGTTCAAGCAACGGTTTCGACTATTTCTTATAATCTTATTTGCTTCACAAAAGATGAGCGTACTAATTTGAGAGCATTAAATGCAGCTCTTAACGGTCAAAAAAAAGGTGGTGAAAAGGTCACTCTTAATGAAACAGATCTAAAATTACTGGAAGAATTTAAGGAATTCGATGAATATGCCAAAGAAGTTGTTCCATTTTCAGAGAAGGAAAAGGAATTACTAGCGGAACCATTGGCGCGAATGCTTGAACAAAAGTTAAATCAAGCAAGTTCAACTACAACATTCTGGACTACATTAGGTTTATTGATGATTCCGCGCTCTATTCCTATTGCTGCTAAAAGTATAGGTAAATTATTTTCAAAATAGCTTTTGGGTATGTCAAGAATCAATCATGTCAATGTTTTAGTGGCTGCACGTGGTGAAGGTAAAACAACCTACATTATAGAAAAAATACTTCCTTCCACAAGTCAGGAAACTGTTATAATAGTTGATACATTTGATCATCCGGCTTATAATGATATAGCAACTGATATAACCATTAATGATATTCATAAACTGGAAAAAGGTGTTTTTCATTTATGGGGAAGTGATACGGAGGCTATAATGGATGCGCTTAACAAAAGGGCTTCTAATGCCTTAATTATTTACGAAGATGCCACAAAATATATTAAAAAGGTCTTGACTAAGGATGTAGAGAAATTAGTTCTCGATACAAAGCAAAAAAACATCGATATGATTTTGATGTTTCATAAATTTTCAAAAGTACCTAGTGACTTGTTTTCTTATGCAGATTCGGTTACTTTTTTTCGCACAAAAGAGGTTATTGAAAACCAAAAATCAAGGCTTGATTTCTACGATGATTTAATAGGTCCTTACCTCAAATTAAAGGCTAATAAAGCACAATATGTTAAACCTGTAACAATCTTACTATGAGTGAAATTACCGCTAAATCAAAGAAGGAGTTGTGTAATGAGTATAAAATTAGTTACCGCACCTTAAAAATATGGACGGAAAAAGTCAAGGGACTTGGTCAATACATTGGAGGTAAATACACACCGCTCCAGGTTCGAAAAATATATGAGCATGTTGGAGCTCCTGAATGAAATTAAAAGCCGCTTTTGTGGCTTTTTTCTTTTATAAGAGTTTTATTTATTCTTAATTTTTATCAATGTGTACGAATGTTTCTTAATGCGTGCGATATAACAGCACTGTCATTAGCTGCTCACTAAATCTTTGTGGTCTAATTCTTAAAAACAAAATTAAACCGTTATGGAAGGAGCTACTCCAAAAAAATCCGGACACGCATCAAACCCTTGGATATTGATGGTTGTCGGTGCCTTGTTAACAACAATCTTGATGATCGCTGTGAACT
>JAHEYX010000092.1 GCA_023251415.1 Chitinophagales bacterium | reverse complement strand
CTGTTGCATATTGATGGGCCTTAGATTTTTATGGGCGCCACTGTTTTATGTTGTGCTGGCGTTGACCGTCGTGTTTGTTATCCCGGTAATAACCGATATTGCTGTCTTGTTCCATCCCTTAATCCGTTTGTCTGCCACACGTCGCCATGCAAAAGTGTTAAGCTTGGGCGATGAAAATTACGTTTTCCTGTCTATTAAAAACAATACCCGTTTTGGTTTCGGATTAAAAATAATAGACGAGTTGCCCGATAAATTACAACGGCGCGATTTTAAATTGCTTCGCTTTTTACCGGCCTTTCAACAACAACGCTACCATTATACCATTCGCCCGACAGAGCGCGGCACATATAGCTTTGGCGATATTCGAATTTTTATTAAAAGCCGATTGGGGCTAATTGAACGCTTGTTGATCATTGAAGCCGAAGAAACAGTTGCTTGCTATCCTTCGGTTATTCAAATGAAAAAGTTTGAACTAAAAGCTTTTCAGCGCACCCTTTTACCGGGTGGAATAAAAAAACTGCGTAAGCTTGGAAACTCCTACGAGTTTGAGCAAATTAAAGAATATGTTACCGGTGATGATTACCGCAGCATTAACTGGCGTGCTACCGGTAAATTGAATCGCTTAATGGTGGACCAATACGAAGATGAAAAATCACAACAAGTGTATTGCATCATCGACAAAAGCCGTAACATGTTAATGCCGTTTAACGGATTAAGCTTATTGGATTATGCCATCAATACAACCTTGTGCCTTTCCAACATCGCCTTGCAAAAGCAAGATAAAGTGGGATTAATTTCATTCAGTCATAAAATTGACGCCTTAATAAAAGCGGAGAAACGATTGAATCAATTAAATACCATCAACGAGTTATTGTATCACCAAGAAGAAGACGAAACCGAAGCTAATTACGAGTTGTTGTATCAACTGGTGCGCTATTTTGTAAAGGGCCGAAGTCTGTTAATTTTATACACCAACTTCGAAAGCCGTTATGCGATACAACGGGTTTTACCGGTACTGCGTAAACTAAACCGTTTGCATTTGTTGGTGGTGGTGTTTTTTGAAAATGTAGCCTTGCAACAAGAATCACAAAAACCAACCAAGCATTTGTACGACATCTATCGTCAAACCTTAGCTTCGCATTATCACCAAGAGAAATTTCAGTTTTTGAAAGAAATCAATCAATACGGTATTCATGCCATCATAACCCCTCCGGAAGAATTAACCGTAAATGCCATTAATAAATACCTGGAAATAAAGTCCCGTCGCCTTATTTAAGCCGACTCTAAAACTCTTTCCCAAATACCACTTGGAAGTTATAGCTGTAATGTTGATGCAAGTATTTTTCCAATCGCTGGTCAATAAACCAATTGTACTCCCCATACAATTTATAATAACCATACTTTACATTTTTTTGCAACTCTAATCGACTGCTTACTAAATTAACCCCACGAATAGGTATTTCATAATACGCCTCATTAAACACTTTTGAACCATAACACAATGCGTTTTCCCAGTTCATTTCCCATTGATGACCCAGCTTTCGATCGTTTAAAATTCCGGTTTCACTCCATAAGCCTCCCCAATGGTTCCAAACGTCAAACACTTCATCTGTAAACACGCTCCAATGACAACATTGCAGTTTACGTTCAACGCGCATGTTTAACTCAGCGGTTGGCGGTACCAAGGGTTGATAGGCATACAAGTAACAGAGCGCTTTTCCGAATACGGTATACTTTTTAAACTCATGTTCATAGTCCAACTCCAAATCCAATTCGTCCCAATTGCTTTTGCGACTATAACCATCATAATTGGTGGTTTTATTAATAAGATTAAAATTGCCGGAAACATTGAAGCTAAAATCATTGTAGGTTAACCAAAATACCGGTTGTGACACATTATCTGCTCCAAAATAAGCACCTCGCCATAAATAGCTGTGAATAAAATTGAGTTCAAAACCGCCTCCCAATTGACTCTTCGTTGTAGTATCCGCAACAGGAGTTTGCGCAATAACATTGCCACTTAACAGCAATGCAAGGAGCCCATTAAAGATTTTCAGGCTTAGTTTCAAGTGTATGTTTTTTTATGGTGAACAAAACTTGATATAGCGTACCTGAATCGAAAGGTTTAGAAACAAAAATGTCAAACCCGTTTTGAAGCAAGTGCTCGCGAGTTTCTTTTGATGCATTAGCCGTTACAGCCACAATTGGTAAGCGCTTGAATTTTGATTTCGGCCAAGAGCGGATTTGTTGAACAGCTTCATATCCATCCATCACGGGCATTTGTAAATCCATCAAGACTAAATCAAACTCTTGTTCTTCTAATCGTTCTAAAGCTATTTTACCATTTTCTGCATATACTGCTTGTACTTTCCACTGCGTAAAAAACTGTTTCAATACAAAGGCGTTTATTTCATGATCTTCTGCAACCAATACTTTCAACCCACTCAAGGCGTTGCCAACATTTTGAAGCGATGCTTTTTTCTGCCCTTCAGCCAATGCCGGATCCAAGTCAAATTGCAAGGTGAAATAAAACCGTGTTCCTTTACCCAATTCACTTTCCGCTTTTAAACGACCGCCCATTAAATCCACTAATTTATAACTCAAGGCCAATCCGAGACCGGTTCCAACCAACTTCTTCTCCATATTGGAATGCGCTTGGTAAAAGCGTTCAAAAATATGTGGCAAGTCTTCTTTCGAAATGCCCATTCCGGTATCGTTCACCTCAAAATAAATTTGTGCCTTTTGATCTTCCGATAAATGCAGCACCTTATAAATAAAGTTAATCTCTCCTTTATCGGTGAATTTTATCGCGTTTGAAAGCAGGTTGATCAACACTTGGTTTAATCGATGCGCATCACCAACCAATAAGTTTTTTAGCGTTTCATCTTCTTTAAAAAACAAGTGAACGCTCTTTTGATGCGAGCTAAAAATCATCATTTGCGCCAACTCATCACACAAGTGATACAGATTGAACGGTCTTTGTTCTAAGTCTAAATTATTGGATTCTATTTTCGAGAAATCTAAAATGTCTGTAACTAAATTGGTCAATTGCTTGGCCGAAAAATGCAATACTTTTAACAACTTCTCTTCTTCTTCGCTT
Source organism: Chitinophagales bacterium (assembly GCA_023251415.1). Taxonomy (GTDB): domain Bacteria; phylum Bacteroidota; class Bacteroidia; order Chitinophagales; family CAIODY01; genus JAHEYX01. The sequence continues at coordinate 6,738 of JAHEYX010000092.1, read as the reverse complement.
GGTTTGTCTTTAATAAGCAACTCGCTGATAGCCACTACGGCATTCATTGGCGTTCGCAACTCGTGGCTGATGTTTGATATAAATACACTTTTTGCTTCATCGGCACGTTCGGCCTTTATTTTTTCTAACGTGGTAATCTCTACTTCATGCAAAGCTTTGCGTAGCGACTCTTCCGATTTTTTACGTTCTTCAATTTCTTCAAAGAGCTGCTTCCGCTGTTTAAAAAACAAACTGATGAGTGAAGATAACTGACCAAACTCATCGTTGCGGTCCTTTACCTGCAATATTGGCTCTTCACTTCGCAAGGATATAGCATCAAAAATCAAATGCAACGGCGAGTTAACATACTTGATAATAAAGAAAATCAACAAGAGTAAAATTGACAAGGAAAAGCCGATAAAGAAATAATTGTACAGTGCTTGGTAGCGGGTAAAAAGCTTGTACAGCGGCAGGTTTTGTTCAACTTTTAAATAGGCTATATTGGTTTTCGTATCGCCAATTAGCGGATGATACACATAAACGGTTCCTTCTTTTCGTTTAAATTCATTGTTATTGTTTTGATCAACGATTTGAAACGAAGTATTCGGCATGTATTCTTTAAAGAACCCAAACATTTCGGAATCATAAATTTGGCCGGCAGCTAAAAAACCTTTCGCTTCTGTATGACGTTCTTGGTCTGCACTGCTTTGTATTGGAGCAATAAAAACTTCGACTATACGATTATTGATTTTGGTAAAAAAGTGTGGGTAGTTTTTGGAGTCTTTCCACGAAAACTGCTTACCCAACGCCTCCGGATTAAACAATAAGGTGCTGGATTCATTATTGGAGTTTGCGTGTACCAATTGTCCTTTGGCATCAAAAACCCATAAATAATCTATTTGCAGTTTTTGCGAAGGCGTTTGCACATTTTCAATAAACCATTTCGTATTGGGCTTTTCAACAAATTGTACCATTTCGTCCCATGATGAGTTATCATAGACATAGGATTGGATAAAGCGCCCGTGTATTTTTAATAAACTTTGAATTTCGGTTTGTGATTGACCTATTCGATCAATCCCTAAATTCAAGATGTTTTTGCTGATATAGCGTTGAAAAACCAATGTCCCCGCAAAAAATAATACGAGAAGAAAAGTAATTACGACCGCAAGACGTGTGGTTAAACGCATAGGGGGGTAAAATTCGGCCTTTTAAGAGGTTTGGGGTATCCTTGTTTTTTCGTATAAAAGTACTTGAATTGTAGTAGCTTTTGAGCTAAGTACTTTCTTTTTATTACAAGTCGTAATGTTAAATTCTTATTTAATATACACTTCTTCAACTATTTTTGAATTCTAGTAGAAGTTCACTTACATTAGCCTTTTATTCTTGTATGAACAAAAGCCTTCTTCTATTGCTAGTATTGGTTTTATTCGGTTTTTCCTGTAAAACACACGAACAATTATTGATTCAAAAACCTGCTGTCGAACTAGTCGGAACCTACTGGAAATTAGTCGAACTAAACGCCCAGCCGCTTAATAATGATAAAGTGGACGAAATCTTTGTGCAATTAAATGCCGATCACACTTTTAAAGGATTTGCCGGTTGTAATTCATTTTGGGGATTATTCAAAACAAAAGATCCGCAAATAAAATTTAGCAATACCAATCGAACCAAAAAAATGTGCGATCGTTATACTACTGAAAATGAGCTGATTAAAGCCATGGAATCCTGTGAGGCTTATATCATTAATGGCGCTCGCCTGCACTTAATTTTAATGAACGGTACAACCCTTTGCATATTCGAATCAACTTCAATTAAAGAAAAAAAATAAATCATGTCGCTTAAGTCCTCTTTGTTACTTATCGCTGCCGCTTTAATAACCCAAATTGCTGCTGCTCAATCCGATCAACACAAACAACAAGTGCCTGAATGGGTTCAATTAATGCACCAGTCCAATCCCGATATCGGCGCTGTGGTGGAAGCACATGACGCTTATTATAAAACACATAACTTTAAAAAAAACACCTACACGCAAGAATACAAACGTTGGCTCCATAGTATTCGTCTAGATTATACCGGCACAGCTCTAGGAGCTCCTATGAGCGCCGCTACTGCTCAAAACTTAAGCAATTATATTCAACAAAGCAATCAGCTGCGCTTAAGCAAATCACCTACTTCGGCTTGGCAATGTGTAGGCCCTTTTGATTTTGATAAAGAAAGTGTTTCAAAAAGCTATGCAGCCGGTGCGGCCCATGTATATACTGTTGAACAATCCTTAAGCAATCCTAATATCGTTTATGCCGGTTCAGCAAATGGCGGTTTATGGAAATCTATTGATAAAGGATTGCATTGGACCGGGTTAACTTTATTTATGCCTGTTAATGAAGTCTATGCCATTGAAATTGATCATGCCAATGCTAATATCATGTATTTCAGTGACGGTAGTAAAATCTATAAAACAACCGATGGCGGTGTAACCTTTGCTCCAACTGGAGATGCTACTTTTCAAAGTACAGCACATTTTTGTCGTGATTTAATTATGGCACCAAACAACAGCAATAAGCTCTTGGCCGCTACTGATCAAGGACTCTTTCGTACCACAGATGCTGGTTTAACATGGACTTTGGTTCAATCCGGTGTTTGGCAAGAAGTCGAATGGAATACCGCCGATTCTACCATTGTTTACGCCATTTATCAAGTCGGAAATAAGACCGCATTTTATAAATCTACTGATGGTGGGCTAACCTTTAGTATACGTACCAACGGTTGGCCGGTTCCTGCGGCATCGGATGAAAACAAACGTACCGAAATCGCTGTCACTCCTGCTGCTCCTAGTATCATATATGCTTTCGCTACAGGTGTTGCCAACGGTGGAAGTGGTTTATACGGAATTTATGTAAGCCACAATTATGGCGAATCTTGGACTTTTAATTGCTGCGGCACCGGGCCCGGCGGTGTTCCTAATGCTACCACCAATCCCAATTTATGCGCATGGGCCGATGATGGAAGCGATGATGGTGGACAATATTATTACGATTTGTCATTAGCGGTTTCGCCTATCGACAGTAATAAAGTACATGTTGGAGCGGTTAATCATTGGATTAGTACCGACGGTGGAATAAACTTTACTTGCCCTTCTAAATGGAGCCATAGTGGTAAAGTGAATTATGTACATGCCGATATTCATGATATTAAATACTTTGGTAACGACCTCTGGATGGCCTGTGATGGTGGTGTCTTTTACAGCCATACCTTTGGTGATACCATTGATAGAAGAATGTTGGGCATTGCCGGAACTGATTTCTGGGGATTTGCTACCGGTTGGTGGGACGGCTCTCAAGTTATGATTGGTGGTGCTTATCACAACGGAACCATGCTGAAAGACAATGCCGTTTACAACAATGGATGGCTTTGTATGAATGGTGGCGATGGTGAACTCGGTGCCGTTAATTATGGCAACAATCGCGACGTTTATACCGATTACGGCCGTCACCTGTTAAGCGGAAACCGATTAATCGATAAAGTTAATTTAGCCATGGGTATGCTTCCTTCTACCTCTTACATCGTTGGTGAAGATGCTGAGCTGGAATTCGATCCTAACGTTTATCACACGTTATACATCGGTCACGACAGCAGCTTGTGGAAGTCTACAGATGATGGCGCCAATTTTTCATTGGTACACTTTTTTCCTCAAGGCAAAGTAACCTCCATTGAAGTCGCATCAAACCGCCAAACTATTTACGTTGCTATTTACCCGGGATGGTGGAGTAATAAAAAAGTAATGCGTTCAACCGATGGTGGTGCTAACTGGACAGATATCACACCAAGTACTGCCTTACAAAACAGTAACCTGTGGGCGCCTTTTGATATGGCTGTTGGCGATAACCCCCAAGATATTTGGCTGGTTCGTTGCCCTCAAAGTTCTACTTACAACAATTTAAATGGCAACAAAGTGTTTCGCTCCACCGATGGCGGTACCACTTGGACCAACTATACTACCGCTACTTTAAACGGTGAGTACATTACCAATATCGTATACCAAAAAGGATCCAATGGTGGCGTGTACATGGGCTCGCGCAGAGGGGTTTACTACCGCAACAATACCTTGAGTGATTGGCAATTGTTCAACAACAATTTACCAACCATCACTTCTTCTACCCAATTGGTGATTGATTATAAAAACAGTAAAATCGTAAATGGTACAAACCGCAGTGTATATGTATGCGATTTATATGAAAACAATTTTGCTCCAATCGCTAATCCGGCTGTTGATAAAGAACACAGCTCTTGCTTAAGAGATACTTTCTATTTCAGCGACCACAGTGCTATGCAAGGAACCGGTGCAACTTGGAACTGGAGCTTCCCCGGCGGAACTCCTTTTTCCAGCAGTCTTCGCAACCCTAAAGTAACCTACTCCAGCAGTGGCACAAAAAGTGTTTCGCTTACCGTTACCGATGCCAATGGAACCAGCAGTAAAACGCTTACTAATTTTATTCAAATAGCTAACAATTGCCAAGCCGATACCATCCCCGGCTCATGTATTAGTTTGAATGGAACCGATGCAACCGTTACAGTACCTCCATTGAATTTAAACAGTAATACTGTAACGCTAAGTGCGTGGATTAAACCTTCAGCCAATCAACACGATTGGGCCGGAATAGTATTTAGCAGAAGCGGTTCAACTACTGCCGGTATCAGTATTAAAAGCAATAATGAAATTCGTTACCATTGGAATGGCAATAATTGGAGTTGGAACAGCGGACTATTTGCCGTTACCAATCAATGGAATTATGTTGCCTTGGTTATTACGCCTACTGCTGCAACAATTTATGTAAATGGTATGGCAGCAACAAATACAACAGCACACAGCACCGAAGCATTTGATGGGTCAACTAAAATTGGGGTTGATGATAATGGCGGTGGTCGTTATTTCACTGGCTTAATAGATGAAGTTTGCATATATAATCGTGCATTAAGTATCAATGAAATCCGTACCCAAATGCATTTAACCAAAAACCCTTCGCTCGATAACAGCTTACTTGCCTATTACCAATTTAACGAAGTAGGCGCGGATGTCTTGGATAAAGCCAATTTGTATCATGCTTCCAGCAGTGCTAGCGCCATTAAAGTGCGTTCACGTGGACCATTCGGTGGAGGCAATGCTGCTTTAAAAAATTGTACAGCAGCAGGCCCAATTCTTTTTGATAATACCGGCGCCGAATTGGATTTCACAGCCAACAACCCGAATGGAGATGTTGTACTCACTCGTATTAACTTGGCTCCGGATACACTACCTAATGCTGCTAACCACAGTAGAGCTTATTGGATTTTTGATAACTATGGTTCCAATACAAGCTTTAGTGCTTTAAACTCCATTCGCCTCAACAAAACCGGCCCTGTTTCTACGGCAGACGCTGCTAATCCTGCTTTGTTTCAATTATACCAACGTCAGTCTAATGATGATTTATTTACTTGGGGGGTGAAGAAAGATAATGCAGATGTGTGTGTGGCCGGAACAGATGGTGCGGTAACTTTTAATACCGGCAACTCGATAACATCCGGCGGACAATTCGTAATCATGAACGAAGGCGGAAGCTCCTTTAACGGAATGTCATTTACTGCTTCTTCCACTGCCGACATTCGTGTTTACCCTTCTTTGTTGGCTGCCGGCGACCCTTTCACGGTGCACTGTGTTGAACCAGGAAATAGTACGATTACCTTATTTGATGTGGATGGTAAAGTGCGCTTACAAGAAACAACAACAAGTACAAGTGCTGTAGTTGAAACAATTGGTTTAAATGCCGGAACTTATTTCTACCGTATTAAAACGGCTACCCACATGCAGTTTGGTAAGTTGATTATTCAGTAAGCTAAATTGGTTTTACTTTTTGATAGCTGATTCAACCGCAGTATAAAGTGCGTACAGTTTCTGCTTTTCATTATCCCAATTCAATTCTTGCTTAGCTTTAATTAAATTGGTTTTATACAAGTCGTAATTGTTAAATATTGCTTGCAAGCCCTTGTAGTAAGCATTCGGCTCATCCGGATTAACACAAACGCCAATGGCATATTGTTCTACTATCTTTTTGTATTCGGGTTGCTGGGTTGCTAAAATAGGCAACTCTGCCATCATATACTCAAACAGTTTATTGTCTAAGGCTAACCAATATGATAAATCTTTTTTATTCCAAGTAGGCACCAATCCCACATCTGCCATTTGTAAATATGGAATAATTTCTTGTTGCAGTAATAACGGATGAAAATAAACATTGCTCGCATTGCACTGTTTGGCAAAGTTCTCAATATCTCTTTTTCCGGCATCATCTCTACAAATGAAAACCAAGGCAATATTCGGCTGATTACAAATTTCGGTTATCACTTGTTCCAAATGCAATGTTTGCGGATAAACTTTGGATCCAATAAATACTAAAAGCTTGGTGCTGGAAGGAATACCAAAATGTGTTCGCAACTTATTATCAGAAACCGGTTCCAGCTTTTTATAAAATGGAATGTTACGTGTAAAAAAAGTTTTGTTTTGCAACTTAAAGTATGGGCCAAGTATTTCCGCTAATGATTCATTCACCGTCAATAGAAAATCAACATAGCGAATGTCTCGCTTCTCCATCAACACTTCTAAGTTTCGAACCAGTTTGATTTTAAGACGCATAAAAGAGCTGTGCGTGCTCATAAAGTTAATCGGCCATGAATGAAACAACTCTCTCGACTCATAAATCAATAATAAATGTGGTTGCATCTTTTTCA
>JAHEYX010000091.1 GCA_023251415.1 Chitinophagales bacterium | reverse complement strand
CCAAATTTGCTTTTGGATCTACTCCATGTTCTAAGGGAAAGGTTTCATCCAAATGTAAATCAGTTAAGTAGGCAATTTTTCGCATTGTAAATGAATTACACTTGTTAAGAATAGCTTGTGCAACAAGTTATTTATTGATTGTTTTTTTTATTGAATCAAGCCTATAGGTTTAAGGAGTGAATTTAATTTAAGATTAATAGGTCGACTACATCTTTACACGAAATGCAAATTATACTTGACGAAACGAAGTTTCTTATTCGCTCAAATACAAGGAGGATAATAATTTATTTCTACTTTTTATATGTTTTATATCCTACTTTATTCCTTTATAGTTACCTAGTTTTGCTATAAATAAATTAAGATGAGAATTTTATTGAGTATATTTTTTTTATTGTGGTCTGCTAGTAAAAGTAATGCCCAATATTGGATGGAAGTAGGGGGCAAAAGTGATTTAGGAGCAACAAATTACATCAATACCATTTGTGTTGATCGGGCAGGGAAGCTTTATGCGGCAGGAAACTTCAAAAATGCATCGGATAATTATTACATTGCTAAGTTTGATGGTAATCACTGGTCAGAACTCGGCGGAGCAAACAGTTTAGCTCCATCTAGTTACATTTTAGTTGTTCAAACGGATATCGCAGGTAATGTATATGCTGCAGGACATTTTAAGAACAATGCCAATAAAATGTATGTTGCGAAATGGAACGGATTTAATTGGGTGGAAGTTGGTGGAGTAAACAGCTTATCGGCAAATAATAATATTGCGGTATTGCATTTCGATAATGCCGGCAATTTATATGCAGCAGGGGCATTTACCAATGCATCGGGATATAATTACATTGCTAAATGGGATGGAATTAGTTGGACAGAGCTAGGTGGTGTAAACGGCCTGTCCGCAAATGGTTCTATCAGAAGAATTTGTAGTGATGGCAACGGAGCTATTTATGCCAGCGGTAATTTTACAGATACTGCAGGAAATTATTATGTAGCTAAATGGGATGGTACAAACTGGTCTGAATTGGGTGGAATAAATGGTTTACAAGCTAATAATTGGATCAGTAGTTTAACGGTAGATCAATCCGGGAAACTTTATGCAGCCGGTTCTTTTACCAATGCAAATAATAAGGAGTATGTTGCCGTTTGGGATGGTACCTCCTGGAGTGAATTAGGAGGGATTAGTAGCTTTGGAGCGAATAGTATAATTTGTGATATGTCGGTTGATAGCGCTAATGCTATTTTAGTAGCCGGATATTTTACGAATGCATCTGGCAATCGATTTATTGCTAAATGGGATGGAACAGCTTGGAGTGAATTAGGAGGTATAAATAGTTTACAAGCTAACGGAATTAGTTATTCTATAGCAGTTGATTATTTAAATGCCATTTATACTGCGGGTGGATTCACAAATGCTGATACACTTTGGTACGTTGCTAAATATGGTTGTTCAAGTACTTCGACTATGCTTCAGCAGACTATTGCTAGTGGTGACAGCTTTTATTTTAATCATCAATTTTTTCAAGTAGCCGGAACTTATTGGGACACATTAGCTGATAAACACGGATGTGACTCAATTTTACAATTAGTTTTGGATGTAATTCCTGTAGGTATTGAAGCATTTAATGGATTTGATATGCGCTGTTTCCCGAATCCTGTAGCCGATTGGTTAAACGTAGAAACGAAATCACCAATTACTACTATCGTTATTAGGAATTTATTTGGTCAAATAATCAAAGAAATTAATGGTATTAATCAAACGTATTTACGTGTAGATATGCATCAATTACCTTCCGGTATGTACTATTTGGAATGTCGAACAACAGCTATGAAAATGCATGCAAGTTTTCAAAAAATCAACTAATGTTGGTTGTAAATAATGTAATTGGAGAATTGGATTTTTTAAAAGCGATTCAGCTTCTTTTTACTACAACTTACGGCTGTGCATGTTTAGGTTGATATACACCTAATTTACCACCGCCAGGTAAGATAATATAAGTAATATCTCCCCAACGTTGATTATCAATAGGGGAGTAATGCACTTTATGCAATGCCATTTCAGTAATAAAGTCATTAATATCATCACACAAGAGATAGAATTCAGCCAAGCCACTTTCAGCAGCAGGGTGAACAGCCATTTCTGATGTTGGCAATGCAAAAATTAACCAACCATGTCCGATGTCAATATTTTTGAACTTTAGTACAGTTTTAAAAAACTCACGATCTAGTTCCGGATTCGAACTGTAAAGAATAGTATGCGCTCCTGTAATCATAGGTTTGCTATTTAATTAGTTAAAGGAATAAAAACAATATTCTGCCTGCTTTAGTCCAAGTTAATGGAATTGCGATTACGCAAACTTACCATCAACTTTCAACGAATATACATTTTAATTTTTAATATTAGTAGCCTATATTAATTAATACCATTAAGTAGCGTTAAATCTTCCTTTTATGATAAGCTCAGCGGTTTAAAAGTTAGGTAAATAAATAATTTACTAATACTTATAAACTTGTAGCGTTATTTTAAAAATTGTACAACAGGGGTAGCATTAATTTCGCAAAGGGATAAAAGTAATATCATTATTTAATAAGCTTTTGCTTTAGTGAATCTCTGTTTTTTAGCGTTTATTTAAGAAATAATAAATATATTTGAAATAAATTATAGCTTATGAAAAACTTATTCTTAGCGATTTTAATTTTCAGCGTTCCACTTGGTTTGAAGGCGCAACAATTAGAACGTACTGTAATTAATAGTTGCGGCAATTCAAGCAATGCAAATGGAATTACCCTCCGGACCAGTATCGGTGAACCAATTATTACAAAGAAAGGCAATGCCAAGACCATGCTTTCCCAAGGTTTTTATACCGGTTCATTTCAAATCATTTCCAACGATAATGCAATGCTATTTACGGAGCAGAATAGTAGTTATACTTATCCGAATCCTACTAATTCTTGGATTTATTTTAAAAGTCCCACCGCAAATAATCATATTGAAGTGGTAAATGTGTTAGGTCAAGTGGTATTGCGACAGCCTGTTACCGCCAATTCTGTTAATTTAGAAAGCTTGACTCCGGATATTTATATTCTAAAAATTTATTCAAGCGACAATCAATTAATTACAAGTTCTAAAATAATTAAACTATGAAAAAGCTTTATTTTTTTGTTCTCTTACTAACCGTGAGTTTATATAGTAAAGCGCAAGCACCGCAAGGAATCAATTATCAGGCGGTGGCTTTGTCGGCAAGTGGTCCATTGGCAAATCATAATATTAGTCTACAGCTCAGCATCATTGATAGTGCCGTAAACGGAACTGTAGTGTACACAGAAACACATGCTACAAGTACAGATGCACTGGGGTTGTTTTCAGTGGTGATTGGGAATGGTACCCCAACGCTCGGAACATTTGGAGCTATCAATTGGGGGAAGAACTTCAAATGGTTAAAAACAGAAATAGATACCTTAGGTGGAAGCACTTTTGCCTTGATGGGTATCAGTCAGTTGATGAGTACTCCCTATGCATTATATGCGAATAAATCGAAACCGGATTTTGTAGATATCGAACATCCGGATGGGTTTTCTAATGTTAGTGCAGTGTTAATTGGAACTGCTAATTACACTGTACCTTCAGGCAAAAACCTCTACAGTCCTTCGGGAATGACGTTTAATTTTATTTATAATAATTTCGATACCTTATTTACCGGTAATTTTAGTGAGGGACAAACCATACGCATTTTAAATGATACAATGCTTTGTTGGTTAGTTGATAAAACGGTTGATTGGATAACTGTTGATTTATTAACTAATCCTATAACTCCACCCCCGGGTAAATCATTTGTTGTAGTTAATACTTTTCCTAATCCTTCCGGTTTTTATGATTCCAGTACCAATTCATATTCTCCACCCACTATCTATTTAAATGGGCAAATAATTAAATATTTTATGCCAAAAATTATTACTACTGCATTTGTGCAAACTAATAACGTATTTATAGTACCATCCGGTCAAACGTTATCGGCTGTATTGGGTTTGTATCCCGGTTATTATATTATAAATGGCTACTATAAAGACAATTGAGTTTGAATTTTGGTTGAACGGATTTTTTATAAACCAAGCAGCTCTTTTTTCAAATTTTCTTTGGCCGAATTTTCATACTTTTTTTTGAAAGTGTTGGTTTTATAGATGCTATCCATTGCTAAGAAATGGTTTAAAACCTTTTTACGACCGGGATTATAGAGTAAGTCGGGATAAATGGAATATTCTTTTCTGACGTTTTTAGCATATTCAGCATACACCTCCCACGACTGGCCCAAAACAGCTAAATCGGCGTCAGTAAAATAATTTGTATCCTGATCATTAGCGAGTTGATGCGATTTGGTTGCTAAAATTTGGCTACGACAATGGTCAATGCTGTCGGTTGATACGGCTAATTGATTCATTCGCAAAACAGCAATTTCTGCACTTTTTTCTTCATTGTTTGATTTCAGTACATCATAAATTAAATCGTGGTAAAATAGCGTAAATAAAATGGTATCCCAATGGTGTAGCTCATCTTGAACCCCTAGTAATTCTTGTAAAAGATTTTCCAGGTGTTTTAAGGTATGATAATGTCGTTTTGGGCTGGAATAGTGGACTTCAATTTCATTCCACAAGGTTGATTTCAAATCATTGTCTGTAGTATAAGTACTAATCAAAGCGACAAAGGTTACCTTTAATAAACTCATTAATAATTTTATTTGGCTAAAAGTTATGGTGCATCATGGGTAAAATTAATAAGTATTTATCAATTGCTATTTTGTTTGTACTGTATGGTATCCTAACTTTTTTAATGTCATGCATTTAGTTATCTGATTTTAATATTTAGTAAGGATTTGTCTAAACTACTTTTGTTTAATAAACCCATTCGAATCAATATACCAATCTTCTGAATCAGTATGTGTTTCGTAGTTGTATTGCTCATCAACTTGTACTTCTGAAAAATGTTGCAATTGAATAGTCAAGTCTTTTTTAATTAGTGCAGCTCTGTAGGCATGCCAATGCACATTTCCAGCCGGGTCGGCATAGCCGGTTCTTATAGCATTAATAAGCTTTAATTGATAAGTTAAGGTAACCAGAAATGCATATCCGGTATACACTTCCAAGACTACATATTTCGGCGTTTTAGCAATCAGGTTCCATTTGGCTTTATACTGCTCATCGCACAAATCAAATAGGGTATCCTTTTCATCATCATCTATAGAACCAGTTTCAGTGGAACGTGGCAGACGTTTAAAAGGGAGTTTGAACAGTTGATGATCTTTCAATTTTGAAATATCCAACACAGTTGAAAAGCTTCTATTGTAAAATGTTGAAAGAAATGGAAAGGTTATAGCCGGCAAAGTATCCAGCTCTTTTACAAAAAGTGCACTATCGCCGGCTTGAAGGTTTGAAAATAGTCTACTATCCAACGACACTACTTTATTTGCAGCCTTGTCAGTAGCTGGTCGGCAAGCTACTAGCCATAAAAGACAGCAGATTAAAGCTAATGATTGTTTCAAATGGAAGGAAGATTTTATTAAAAATTAATTTTCAGAGTAAAGTTATAGAATGTTTCAACAGGTGAATATGATATGGTTTATCAATAAATTATTGACATTACTGCCGGCACTAAAGGTAAAGCATCTCAACTGCAATGGTAAAGTAAATTGTGTAATTGCAAATTCTAAAGATGACGAGTTTGACGCAAATAACTGCTGGTCCGTTCCAAACGGCTTTTGAAAAATAAATGGGGCACTTTTATATGGGGTACAGTTGCAAAACCACATTTCCCTGGCAAGCCAATTTCCATTTCGCTTCGCCTTACTTCAAAATCAATTAATTACTATATTTACCGTTCACCGTAGTGAGGTGTTTTTTACTATTTCAAAAACTAAAAAGTCTATATTGCATGTCGCGCGAACAATTTACAGCCCAATTAAACACTGCTTTTACCTTTTCCGGAAAATCCATTTTATTAGGTGGAGCCGTATACGATGGTAAACCTATAGCAGGTTCTTCGGTTAAAATACCTTTATCAACTATCAATCGCCATGGCTTAATTGCCGGAGCAACGGGTACCGGAAAAACCAAATCGATACAACGTTTTGCTGAAGCCCTATCCGAAAATGGCGTAAATGTGCTGCTCATGGATATCAAAGGTGATATCAGTGGTATTTCTAAAGCTGGTTCGCCCAATCCCAAATTGGAAGAGCGTATGCAATTAATTGGTGCCGAATGGAAAGCTACCCAATATCCAACCGAATTAATGACCATTTCGAATGAAAAAGGCTTACGTATGCGGGCTACCGTTTCGGAATTCGGTCCGGTTTTGTTTTCCAAAATACTTGAACTTAACGAAAATCAAGAAGGTGCCGTTGTCATTATCTTTAAATATTGCGACGATAAGAAATTGCCACTTTTAGACATCAAAGATTTTAGAGCAGCCTTACAGCATTTAAGCGAAGGAGCGGGTAAAGCTGAAATTGAAAAAGACTATGGTTCAATTTCGAGCGCATCTGCCGGTGTTATTATGCGTCGCTTGTTAGAATTAGAATCTCAAGGAGGCGATTTGTTCTTTGGAGAAAAGTCGTTTGACGTGGAAGATTTGTTACAAAAAAATAGCGACGGTAAAGCGTTTATTAATGTATTACGCTTAACCGATATTCAAGATAAACCCAAATTGTTCAGCACTTTTATGTTGTGCTTATTAGCTGAGATTTACAGCAAGTTTCTGGAAATAGGCGATAAGGGTGAACCGAAATTAGTGATCTTCATTGATGAAGCCCATTTGATATTTAAAGAAGCTTCAAAAGCACTATTGGCACAATTAGAAACCATCATTAAATTGATACGAAGCAAAGGGGTAGGTATTTATTTCTGTACCCAAGCTCCGACTGATATTCCGGATAGTATACTGAGTCAATTAGGGTCGAAAATACAACACGCCTTACGTGCTTTCACTGCTAAGGATCGTAAAGATATTAAGTTGGTAGCCGAAAATTTCCCGAGTTCGGATTATTATGATACGGCTGAGCTACTTACCCAATTGGGGATAGGAGAGGCTTTAGTTACAGTTTTAAGCGAAAAGGGCATTCCAACACCATTAGTACATACCATGATGTGTGCACCACAATCGCGAATGGATGTGTTAAGCGTTGCTGAACAAGAGGAATTGCTCGCAAGCTCAGCAATAGCAGCAGAATACAATCAGGAAATTGATCGCGAAAGTGCTTATGAATTGTTGAATCATAAAATAGCCGCTGCACCTGAAACACCAGAAACAGATGCGGAAACACAACCGGCACCAGAAGAACAGAACGACACTGCTTCGAAGGTGGGTGATACAATTAAAGCCATTGCCAACAGCAGCATTACTCGTACTATTGTAAAAGAAGTGACACGCGGTTTATTAGGTGTATTAATCGGAACACCGCCTCGTCGCAAAAGCAGAAAGACAAGTTGGTTTTAGGCTGTGTTAATATAATCCTGCAGATCCTAAAAAACAAATCCTTATCGTACTTCCGAAGAAGCTGATAAGGATTTTTGCTCCCATCAAACAGTATCTTATTGTTTAACCACCATCGATTGTTTTAAAATCGCCCCATTGGTGTCTTGCATAACAATAAAATACATTCCTGTTTCTACCTGCTCAAGTTTTGGCTTGATTTGCGTAGCGTTTGCATCAATAATAGCTTGATAACAACAAACACCTAATGCATTAAAGATACTTATCTTCTGCAATTGTATTCCACTTGCGGACCAATCTATCGTAAAGTCTCCTGTATTCGGATTTGGATAAATAGAAGCCGAAGCTTCTTGATTTACTACTAAATTATTTTCTGTACTTGTCTCATCATTCCATAAACGACTGCTGCATCCTGGGGTTTGCAGGGTATCATAATTAACTGCAGAATAAGCAGAGCCGGTGCAAGCACGCATTATAAAAAGTTCATAAGTTTTAGCACTGTTTAATCCGCTTAAGGAATAGGTCTTGGTTCCGGCTGCTGTATTACTAAATGAAACAAAAGTATAATTAGCGGTACTACCACTTGTTAATTCACGATATCCTACTTTAAAAGTTCCTGCAGCACCGGTATAGGTTATCGTTGTTTTAGCAGTTGTACAATTATAATTTGATGATTGAATTACCGGAGCACTAACATTACAGGTAACTGTTCCACCGGTATTAATCGTTAACCGATTCGAATAGGTAATCACATTTGTACAAGCGCATTTGCTTTTAACATAAAATTGATAATTGGTTTCAGCAGGCAAATTGGCTATGGTTGCTTGTCCCGAGCCGGTGATTACTTTTGACCAAACACCACTTGAAACCAATAAATTTCTGTAAAATAAGGTGTCTGTTGCTGCATTACTCCAACTAACTTTAATATCGCGTTTGCTTGTATTAACTGCATTGGCTGTATTGCTTACAAGCACTAAAGGACCTACAGCATTGCATTGTGCACTTGCTGAACTTAATGTTGTTGTGTAGAATGTGCTTGTTGGAGAATATTCTCCGCTGCTACAATTTTCAACCAGGAAGCATTCAAAAGTACCATTGTAAGGCATTGTTTTTAGATAAGCAGTTTTGGTTCCGCTGATCAAATTGTTTAAAGAAACGGTAGTAAAAGTATTGGCCGTTGTAGATGCAAGCATACGGTAAGCAAACACAGCATTGATCGTAGAACAGGTATAAGTTAATTGTACAGCATTTTGATTGCAACTGTATTGCATGACATTAATTTGCGGAGAACCACTTGCACAAACGCCACCGGTATTAAAAACTACTATTGCTGAATTCGTGGTTACACCCGTACATGCACAGGTACTTCTTAATTGTACTTGATAATTGGTGCCCGCCGGTAAAGCTTTAAAGGTATATGAACCGCCACTAGTCGGAATTTTTAACCAAGCTCCTAAAGTGGCAAAGATGTTTCGATAATACAAGGTATCGCTAGCCGGATTTGTCCAACTCAATGTAATATCACGTTTACTTGGCGTTGTGGCATTGGCTGTACTGGCACTTATTTGAATAGCGCCCACAGCATTGCAAGAACCACTATTGGTATAGTTTATCGTATCTGTTTTTACTAATGCCGTATATTGATTTGTTGCACAATTTTCTACTAAAAAATATTCGTACGTTTTGCCGGAAACTAAATTTTTAATAAAGGTTTCTTTGATACCACTATTGTTAGCAGTAAAGAAGCTTGTCGTAAACGCAACTGAATTTGTTGGAGCTATTTCACGATAACCGAATAAGAAATTTGTTCCGGCCGAAGTAAAGTTTAATTTTAAAGCATTGTGTCCACAATCAAAGCCTGCACTAGTGATTACCGGATTAACATTGTTGCATCCATTACCGGTATTTACTACCAAAACAGCTGTAGTGTTTAAATTGTTCGTACACGGATTTCTGCTTTTAACATAAAATTGATAATTACTTGCTGCACTTAAATTAGTGATCGTAGCAGTACCTCCAAAATAAACGTTGTTGATCCAGGTATTACTCAATAGGTTGCGATAAAATAACGTGTCAATTGCAGGATTACTCCAAGTTAAAGTCACATCTACTTTTGCAGGATTAGCTGTGTTAGGAACTTTTGAAGTTACCTGCAAAGCCCCAACCGGCAAATTGTTGGAAGCAACGACATGTGCAATAATTTGATTACTAAAGGAAGTTGCTTTGGTT
Organism: Chitinophagales bacterium; assembly: GCA_023251415.1. Taxonomy (GTDB): domain Bacteria; phylum Bacteroidota; class Bacteroidia; order Chitinophagales; family CAIODY01; genus JAHEYX01. The sequence continues at coordinate 163 of JAHEYX010000091.1, read as the reverse complement.
TGGCAAGTATTATTGGAGGTCATGCCACAAGTATATACATCTCCGTTTATTGGGTTGTTGACGTTGAAATAAGCCGTACTACTGTTTTGTTGGCTGATACCATTTATTTTAAAATTGTACACAGGAGCCGAACCACCATTTGTTGGCGTCGCACTTATGGTAA
>JAHEYX010000090.1 GCA_023251415.1 Chitinophagales bacterium | reverse complement strand
TAAAAAGTCGTATTATTTTAACCCCTCAACACGCCAAACGCTTAATGAAGGCGTTGGCTGATAATGTGCACAAGTTTGAAAGTATGCACGGAACGATCGTAGATACCGAATCACCCATGAGTTTACCCATGAATTTCGGGGGACCAACAGCTATGGCATAAACGTTATCCACCCCAATTTTTTTATTTATCAAATATTCCGTACAAAATATTTGTTTAAATGAAAGCTATGCAATACATTTGCAGTCCCAAAAAAAATTGGAATGCCTACAATATCACAATTAGTAAGAAAAGGACGCACTATTATCCGTGCAAAGTCCAAGTCTAGAGCGCTTGACAACTGTCCACAGCGTCGCGGTGTATGTACACGTGTATATACTACAACTCCTAAAAAACCGAATTCTGCTTTACGTAAAGTGGCAAAAGTTCGTTTAACCAACAAGAATGAAGTTATTGCTTACATTCCGGGTGAAGGACACAATTTGCAAGAACACTCTATCGTATTGATTCGTGGAGGTCGTGTTAAAGATTTACCGGGTGTACGTTATCACATCGTTCGTGGTGCTTTAGATACTGCCGGTGTGAATAACCGTAAGAAAAGCCGTAGTAAATATGGTACTAAACGTCCTAAACCGGGTGCTGCTGCAGCTCCTACTAAAGGCAAAAAATAATCCTTAATAATTCATTCTTTTAAATAATGCGTAAGAAAAAAGCTCCCAAACGTTTTTTAGCTCCGGATCCTAAATTTGGTGATCCTTTGGTAACCCGTTTCATCAATATTTTGATGTACAGTGGTGAAAAAAGTGTAGCTACTAAAATTTTCTATGATGCGATGGCTCATATTGAAAAAAATAACCCTGAAGCCAGTGGTTATGAAATTTGGAAAGAAGCCTTAAATAACGTTGCTCCAAGTGTTGAAGTACGTAGCCGTCGTATCGGTGGTGCAACTTTTCAAATTCCTACAGAAGTTCGTCCCGACAGAAAAATTTCATTAAGCATGAAATGGATTGTTCGCTATACACGCGAAAGAAGTGGTCGTTCTATGTATGAAAAATTAGCACAAGAATTAACTGCTGCCGCTAAAAAAGAAGGTGCTTCTTACAAAAAGAAAGAAGATACGCATAAAATGGCAGAAGCAAATAAAGCTTTCGCGCATTTCCGTTAATCAATTCGCGCAACTGCTGTTGGTCTTCAATTCGTTCTTTGAATCAAAAGTTAGTTGTATATAGCGACCTTGATTTTCGTTTATTAATGTATTTTTAAAAAATTAACCTATACTATGGCTGACTTAAAATATCAAAGAAATTTCGGAATTGCGGCACATATCGATGCCGGCAAAACCACTACAACCGAGCGTATCCTCAGATACACCGGTATGATTCACAAAATCGGTGAAGTACACGATGGTGCTGCTACTACCGATTGGATGGAACAAGAAAAAGAGCGTGGTATTACTATTACTTCTGCTGCCGTTAGTTGCAAATGGAATTTTCCTACCGTTTTAGGTAAAGCAACCGGTGATACAAAATCTTACTACTTTAATATCATTGACACTCCGGGTCACGTGGACTTTACCGTTGAGGTAGAACGTTCCATGCGTGTATTGGATGGTCTTATCGCTTTGTTCTCTGCAGTTGATGGTGTTGAACCGCAATCAGAAACAGTTTGGCGTCAAGCTAATCGTTACCGCGTACCACGTATCGGTTTCGTAAATAAAATGGATCGTGCAGGTGCCGATTTCTTAATGGTGGTTAACCAAGTTAAAGAAATGTTGGGTGCTAAAGCCGTTCCATTACAATTACCAATCGGTGCAGAAGATGATTTTAAAGGGGTGGTGGATTTGATTAAAATGAAAGGTATTATCTGGCACATGGAAACAGAAGGAATGACCTTCGACGAAATTCCTGTACCTGAAAATATGGTGGAAGAAGCAAACGAATGGCGCCAAAACTTGGTTGAAGCGGTTGCTGAATACGATGAAAAATTATTAGAAAAATTCTTCGAAGATCCAAATAGCATCACTGAAGCTGAAATGCATGAAGCAATTCGCAAAGCTTGTATCGATTTATCCATCGTTCCAATGATGTGCGGTTCTTCTTTCAAAAATAAAGGTGTTCAAACTGCACTCGATGCCGTTTGTCGTTATTTACCTTCTCCAATTGATATCGAAGATACAAAAGGTACTAACCCTGATACCGGTGAAGAAATTACCCGTAAAGCCGATCCAAAAGAACCATTCTCTGCTTTGGCTTTCAAAATCATGACTGATCCTTTTGTTGGTCGTTTAGCTTTCTTCCGTTGCTATAGCGGTCACTTAGATGCCGGTTCTTACGTATTAAACGTACGTAGCGGTAAAAAAGAACGTATCAGCCGTATCATGAAAATGTTTGCGAATAAACAAAACCCAATCGATTTTATCGAAGCCGGTGATATCGCAGCAGCTGTAGGTTTTAAAGAGATTAAAACAGGTGATACTTTATGTGATGAAAATCATCCGATCACGTTAGAAAATATGTTTATTCCAGAACCGGTAATCGCAATTGCGGTTGAGCCTAAAACGCAAGCCGACGTTGATAAAATGGGATTAGCCATTTCTAAATTGGTTGAAGAGGATCCAACCTTGCGCGTTAATACAGATGAAGATACCGGCCAAACCATTTTACGTGGTATGGGAGAATTGCACTTAGAGATCATCATCGATCGTATGAGACGTGAGTTTAAAGTTGAAGTTAACCAAGGAGCACCGCAAGTTGCTTACAAAGAGGCTTTCAACACTACCATTACGCACCGTGAAGTATTGAAAAAACAATCGGGTGGTCGTGGTAAATTCGCTGACATCCAATTTGAAATCGGACCGGCTGATGAAGAATGGTTGAAAGAAAATGAAGGTAAACACTTCCAATTCGTTAATGATATCTTCGGAGGTTCTATTCCAAAAGAATTTATTCCTGCAATTATCAAAGGTTTCGAAACATCAATGGTGAATGGAGTTTTAGCTGGTTTCCCGGTTAACAACATGAAAGTTCGCGTATTTGATGGTAGCTACCACGATGTGGATTCTGACTCCATGAGTTTTGAATTGTGCGCTCGTTCAGCTTTCCGTGAAGCCGGTAGAAAAGCAAAACCAATTTTGCTTGAACCAATCATGAAAGTGGAAGTACTTACGCCTGATCAATACATGGGTGATGTTACCGGTGACTTAAACCGTCGTAGAGGTATCATGGAAGGTATGGATAGTCGCGCTAATTTGCAAGTTATCAAATCTAAAGTGCCTTTAAGTGAGATGTTTGGATATGTTACGCAATTACGTTCTTTATCTTCAGGTCGTGCTACTTCAACAATGGAATTCAGTCATTATAACTCTGCGCCAAATAACATCTCTGAAGAAGTTATTGCTAAAAGCAAAGGTAAATTGAAACCAATTGAAGATTAATATTTCTAAATTTATATCATTCTAAATAAACCAACGTTCTTATGTCACAAAGAATTCGAATTAAACTTAAATCTTACGATCATAATCTGGTGGATAAATCAGCAGAGAAAATCGTGAAAACGGTTCGTGTAACCGGTGCAGTAGTTAGTGGTCCAATTCCTTTACCAACGGATAAACGAATTTTTACCGTTAACAGAAGCCCGCACGTTGATAAAAAATCACGCGAACAGTTTCAATTGTGTACGCACAAAAGATTAATGGATATTTATTCTTCTACTTCTAAAACCATCGATGCATTGATGAAATTAGAATTACCTAGCGGTGTAGAAGTTGAAATTAAAGCGTAACAGTTTTACTACAGATGTTTGTTAAAAAGCCCGTTTAATCATTGATTAAACAGGCTTTTTTTAGTTAAAATCCAACTTGGTTAAAGTGCTAATGTGCCGGATGTTGAATGGATAATACGTGCAGAATAGATGCAGGCATTCAAACATAAAATTTTTGCATTGCCATTGCGCTCAATATAAAATAACAATTTGTTCAACAACGAAACCCATTTTTCCAATTGTTTCACACTCATTTTTTCGGCTAAATTTCTGCTCAAGTTTAATTCCTTTTCTTTCCACAACGCACTTGGTATTTGTAATTGCTGAAAAACCAATACCTGCCGTATAAAGGCTAAACCGGTGGCTATAAAGTGCTTTTGTTTTTCACGACCTAAGCGTTGAAATTGCTCGGTAAAATCAAGCCACAACGCCCGCTTTTGATTAACTAATAAATCAACCCATTCCAACCAAAGTTGCTCCGATTCAAAATCATCGTTTTCAATCAACTCCAAAGCAGCATTATAATTACCATTAGCGATTATAGCTACCTGTGCGGCTAATGCCGGATCCGTTTGTTTAAACTCAATTAATGCACGTTCAATCGTAGACTCTTCTATCGGAGTAAATTTAACCAATTGTGTCCGCGATAAAATGGTTGCCAATATATTTTTTTCATCCTCAGCAACCAATAAAAACAAGGTGTTTTCCGGTGGTTCTTCAAGCAATTTCAAAAGTTTATTGCCTTCTTTATCCAAATATTCGGGCATCCAAATCACAAAAACCTTATAAGCCGACTCGAATGATTTAAAGCTCGATTTCTTGATTATTTCGTTGCATTCGGCTGCATTAATATTGGCTTGTTTGTTTTCGGCACTTAATTGTTGCATCCATTGAAACACATTCATGTAAGGGGTTTCAGCTAATGCTTTACGCCAGGCTGCAGCCCAATCTGAACAAATGGGTTTCTCGTCACTTTTCTTTTTAACATCCGGATTGGCAATAAATGGAAAGGTATAGTGGGTGTCCGGATGAATCAATTGTTGTGATTTTATGCAGCCGGCACATTTACCGCAACTGTCTTCAGCCGTTTTATTTTCACAATGTACATACTGCGCAAAGGCCATAGCCATTGCCAGTCCGCCGGTTCCGGGCGATCCTAAAAATAACTGCGCATGCGGAATTCTACCACTTTGTACCGATTGGATAAGTAGTTTTTTAACCGCATTTTGACCAATGACTGAAGAAAATAACATTTGCGTCAAAAATAAAGAAATATTGGATGCTGTTATCGACTAATTTTATTACTTTTGCGGCGGTTGTTAACAACTATCATTTCTAAACAAAAAATTTTCTTAAAAATGGCTAATCATAAAGCTACCGAAAAAGACACCAGACAAGTAAAAAAACGCCGTGAACGTAATCGTTATCAAGGTAAAACCACACGTAATGCTATCCGTAAAGTGGCTGCAGCAACATCTTTTGATGAAGCTTCAAAAGATTTGGCCGGTACTATTGCGATGATCGATAAATTGGCTAAAAATAATATTATTCATAAAAATAAAGCCTCTAACTTAAAATCGAAATTGACCAAAAAAGTAAACGCGAAGAAAAATGCGGTTGCTGAAAAACCGGTTAAAGCCAAAGCAAAAGCTAAAAAAGCTGCTGTTAAGAAAGCAACAAAAAGATAAGTTAGTGTATTGCACTGAAAAGAAAAGCACCTGATGGAAACGTCAGGTGCTTTTTGTTTTTACTATACCTAATCCACAAAATTTTTGAATACATTTACAACTTAATCTACACCTCATGAATGCCTTGGTTATTGCCGATGAAAAACGCCGAAACGAATTTGTTGAAAAAGTAAAATCAAAACCGGATTTTCGCATCTCTTTTTGCGAACCTAATGAAACTATTGATAATGCAGCATTTCATAGTTATGAAGTGATTGTAGATTTGTCATTCAATGGCAATGAAGATACTTTTAAAAGTTATGCTGCCTTGCAAAATCGAATCGTGATTGTAAATGCGGTTACCTGTAATTTAAATGCATTCTATTCGCTAATTGAGTCCTCTAATTCATGTATTATTGGTATTAATGCTTTGCCTACATTTATTAATAAACCAATAGCTGAAATATGCTTACCCAAAGCCGGCGACTTAAAAATCGCTACTTCTTTTTTTTCTAAATTGGAATGGGATTTTGAAGTGGTTGCCTGTCGAGTGGGTATGGTTACCCCACGTGTAGTAAGTATGATTATTAACGAAGCATGTTATACTTTTCAAGAAGGAACTGCCTCACAAGCAGATATTGATCAAGCCATGAAATTAGGCACCAATTATCCTTTTGGGCCATTTGAATGGGCCAATCGTATTGGTATTGCAGAAGTCTATTCCGTGATTGAAGCCATGTATGAAGATACCAAAGAAGAGCGATACAAGTGTTGCCCTTTATTAAAAACACAGTACCTGCGCAATGAAGCTTTTTAACTACTAATACCAATTAAAATGGTACTTGTTTATGTTGATGCCATAACCACCCGAATGCAGTATGCGTTCCAATTTGTACTTAAAGAAATTGCCGGTATGGAATGGGCTTTCTCCACAGATCAACTGTTTTTTCATCAATACGAAGGACCTAAATTTAATTATTCGGCTAAGGCAATTTCAAATGAATTACACCTGAAACCGGCCACCCTACTTTTTGAAAATGGTATAGACAGCAATCGGTTTACAAAGTCTGTCAAGCATTTGAATGAATGGTTTCCTGGCAATTTACCTGAGCTGGAAAACCTCGATATTTTTGCCGCTACGTTTTATTTAATAAGCAGGTATGAAGAGTATTTTGAATCGAAATACGACAACTACGGCCGCTACATTCCGCAGCAATCTATTTTGGTAAAATTAGATTTACTACAAACTCCTGTTATCGATCAATGGGCTATTCATTTTAGAAAGCTATTGTTAGCGCGCTTTCCTCAACTGTCTTATCAAAAACGCAGTTATGCCGTACAACCAACCATTGATGTTGATCGCGCTTTTCTTTTTAAAGCAAGACCATTTTTTAATCAACTCGGGGCAATCGGCAAGGAGCTAATTACATTAAAATGGGGCCAATTAAAAGACCGTTTATTAACCGTTTTTGGATGGACGAATGACGTATATGATGTATTTATCGCTTTAGAAAAATTGCATGCTTCACACCAATTAAAAGCGATCTATTTTTTGCATTGTGCTAATGATGAAGCACCGGATAAAAACATTAACCTAACCAACCGCGATTTTTTATTATTAATTCAACAATTAAGCTTAAGCGCTACAGTTGGATTGCACAGCTCCTTTAAATCTTTTAATAACCCAACAAAACTGAAAGAGGAATTGGCCTTTTTAACCGCTAAATTAGGGTACGCCATAGACCTTAATCGGCAACACTTTTTGTGTTGGAACCCTACTTTGTATCCCGAAAACCTGCTTAAAAACGGATTTAGAAATGATTACACAATGGGCTATCCTCAACGCAATGGATTTAGAGCAGGCACTTGCACACCGTTTTTACATTATAACTTGCAAAAAGAAAAAATAGAAGCCTTATCTTGGCATCCGTTAGCTATAATTGAAAGTGCTTATCAAGCTTATCCGCAAGAACAAAACAAAGAACAGTGGGCTTGTTGGCACGAAATAATTACTGCAGTGAAACAAGTGGATGGAACACTTACTATTGCATACCACAATCACAGCTACAGCAATTATGGCCCTTTTAAAGGTTGGGCAGCTACTTATGATAAATTAATTCAAATGGCAACAGAACAATAAATCGCAACAGCTATGATACACCACCTTAGTCCTCAAAACTCGTTGATCAGTCAATACTTAAGTGAAATTCGCGACATTAATATTCAAAACAATCGTATGCGTTTTCGCAGAAACTTAGAGCGTATAGGCGAAATAATGGCCTATGAAATCAGTAAAACACTGGAGTATAAAAGTATTCCGGTTCAAACCCCGTTAACCGAAACCGCTTGTCAAGTAATTGCTGAACCACCGGTATTAGCTATTATTTTGCGTGCTGCTTTGCCGATGTATCAAGGGTTGTTAAATTATTTTGATAAAGCGGATAACGCCTTCATATCAGCTTATCGCAAACATAAGCCGGATGGCACTTTTGAAATTGAATTGGAATATACGGCATGTCCGTCGCTTGAAAATCGAACATTAATCATGTGCGATCCAATGTTGGCTACCGGTTCATCCATGGTAGTTACTATTCAAAAATTGGCCAAAATGGGTAAGCCTAAACACATTCATATTGTTTCTGCAATTGCCAGTCAAAAAGGAATTGATTATGTTCAAGAACAATTGCCGCATGTATCGATATGGGTGGCTGCAATTGACCCAATTTTAAATGATCAGAAATATATCGTTCCGGGTTTAGGCGACGCCGGCGATTTAGCTTTCGGAGAAAAAATTCAACATTAATAATAAGAACCAATTATGCCAAAATTAAATATCATCACGTATAATGTCAACGGTATTCGTTCGGCACTCGGAAAGGGATTTGCTGAATGGCTCCAAACTACAAAGCCGGATATCGTTTGCCTTCAAGAAATTAAAGCTAATCCGGATCAATTTGATACTACTATATTCGATCAACTAGGCTATCACCACTATTGGAATCCTGCTCAAAAAAAGGGTTACAGTGGTGTTGCGATTTTAGCTAAAGTTAAGCCTTTACATGTTGAAATGGGCTGTGGTAATGATACCTATGATCAGGAAGGCAGAGTAATTCGAGCCGATTTTGAAGGATTTTCATTGGTGAATACCTATTTCCCGAGCGGCAGCAGTGGCGAAACCAGGCAAGATGTTAAAATGAAATTTTTAGCGGATTACCTGGATTACATCAACGGCATTCAAAAAAAATATCCGAAACTATTGGTTGCCGGTGATTATAATATTTGCCATCAACCTATTGATATTCACGATCCGGTAAGTAATAAAAACAGCAGTGGCTTTTTACCGGAAGAACGAGAATGGATGACCACTTTCTTTAATCAAGGATTTATCGACACGTTTAGATTTTTTAATAAAGAGCCGCATCAATACAGTTGGTGGAGCTTTAGAGCCAATGCTCGAAATAACAACAAAGGGTGGCGTATTGATTATATCAATGCAACAAAGGCGTTTGAAAAACATTTACGTGCTGCAACTATTTTACCCGATGTAAAACATAGTGATCATTGTCCGGTTCATTTGCAAGTGGAGTTATAAGTTTAACTTAAACGCGCCTGCTGTTGCAATATCCCAAACCTTGCAATGAAGTTGTTGTGCCATTTGAATCCATTTTTTTCGCTTCGACGTGCTAAAGCTATTATCTATCACCACAAGCTGTGGCTTGCATCGACTGATCAACGCGTGAAAATCGACGGTAATATTATTGGTTAGAATTACATAGTCGCATGGAACGAACTCATTAATACGATTGATTGATGGCAATGATTTGGTGAGTAGTAAAAAGGTTTGTTTTCGAAAGCAATAAATCATATTTCCAATACCTTTATCTTGATTAAGTGGAGTTAGCTGATTTATTCGCATTGCAACATGACTTGGTTTTATGTGAAGTGTTTGAACCAATGCTTGTGTTGCAAAAGTTGAATCAGCGAGCTTATACACTTGAGTGCCGGAAATAAATTCAACATAGCTTTGTTTTTGTAAATTATAAACCAATACTACATTTTGCTTATTCGCAATGAATTCTTCCCATTGAATTGTAGTACTCAATAAAACCAATACAAGTAAAGACCATCGTAGTTGTTTAGTGTTTTTGTAAAGTAGGGCATTTATACTCAAGAATAAGAACAGGTAAAGCAATAAGCAATCATAAGCGCTGAAAGAAATTGAATCGCTGAGTGCACCGGGCAATTGATTGATAAACAAAACAGCGCTGTTCATGATATAGGTCAACCAATGTATTGCAATTCCTATCCAATGTGCCACCACAGGTAGGGGTAAAGTAACAAGTAAGGCTAATTCGGCATAAAGCAGCACAGTTGATAATGGAATGGCGATAAGATTTGCCAGTAGAAAATAATTGGGAAATTGATGAAAGTAATACAAACAAATGGGGAACGC
>JAHEYX010000416.1 GCA_023251415.1 Chitinophagales bacterium | reverse complement strand
CTATTCCGGGTGTGTCTGGATTCCAATTGCACTTTAGTTCGAATGAAATCTTTACACCGGGCGATAGCTGCGATGTATTAGTAGCTATGAATGCTGCAGCTTTAAAATCAAATTTGAAAAACTTAAACGTTGGCGGAATCATCATTGCCGATACCAATGGTTATGATACTAAAAATTTACGTTTAGCCAACTATCCGGAAGGCGTTAATCCATTAGAAGATGGTAGCTTAGACGGTTATAAAGTTTACAAGATCGACGTTACCAAATTAACGCGTGAAGCTTTGGCAGATATGGCGGGTTTGGGTATGAAAGAGAAAGACCGTTCGAAAAACATGTTCGTGTTGGGCTTCTTGTATTGGATGTACAATCGCGAAATGGATTTTACCATCAACTTCTTAACTGATAAATTTGGTAAAAAACCGGAAATTCTTGAAGCGAACTTAAAGGTATTGAAAGCCGGTTATCATTACGGTGATACTACCGAAACTTTCATGAATCGTTATGAAGTTCCAAAAGCTAAAGTAGAAGCCGGTACATACCGTTCTATTATGGGTAACCAAGCGGTTGCTATGGGTTTTGTTGCTGCTGCTCAAAAAGCCAACTTGCCTTTGTTTTTAGCTTCTTATCCTATTACTCCTGCTTCTGATATCTTACACGATTTATCGAAATACAAGAACTTTGGTGTTCGTACCATGCAGTGTGAAGATGAAATTGCGTCAATCTGTGCGGCAATTGGTGCTTCGTATGGTGGTAATTTAGCGATTACTACATCATCAGGTCCCGGTATTGCTTTGAAAGGTGAAGCGATGGGCTTGGCGGTTATGATGGAATTGCCTTTGGTGGTAGTGAATATCCAACGTGGTGGTCCTTCAACCGGTTTACCAACTAAAACAGAACAAGCCGATTTATTACAAGCGTTGTATGGTCGTAATGGCGAATGTCCGATGATCGTGATTTCATGCAGCACACCTAGTGATTGTTTTGAAACTACTATTGAAGCTTGTCGTTTATCACTTGAACACATGACTCCGGTTATGTTATTAAGTGATGGTTATATTGCTAACGGTGCTGAACCTTGGAAATTCCCGAAAGCTGCCGATATCAAAGAAATTAAAGTTACGTTTAAAACTAAATTAGACGAAGGCGAAGAAAAGTATTTGCCTTACAAACGTGATGAAAAAGATGTTCGTCCGTGGGTATTACCGGGCACACCTGGTTTAATGCATCGTTTGGGTGGCTTGGAAAAACAACACGAAACAGGTGCAGTTAGTTATGATGCCGAAAACCACGAAAAAATGGTGTTATTGCGTCAATCGAAAGTTGATAAAGTAGCCGATTATATTCCGGAACAAAAAATTGAATTGGGTGCTGATAAAGGAAAGGTATTGGTATTGGGTTGGGGTTCAACTTACGGTTCAATTAAATCAACTGTTATGGAATTGATTGCTGAAGGTATGAGCGTTTCGCATGCACATGTGCGTTATATGAATCCATTACCTAAGAACTTAGGCGATATTTTGAAAAACTTTGATCACGTATTGATGCCGGAAATTAATAACGGTCAATTCATTAAAGTTATTCGCGATAAATTCTTGATTGATGCAAAAGGGTACAATAAGATTCAAGGTACACCAATCAGCAAATCTGAATTGAAAGCGTTCATCAAAAACAATTATTTCTAAAACCAAAGTTGCAGTAATGCACTTTAAAAAATAAACCGGCTGTTAATTCTTAAAAATTATCAGTTGCATTCATAAGAACAATTAATATTAATAACATGAGTGAAGTAACCGCAGCGCCATTAACGGCAAAAGATTTTGCAAATGATCAGGACATCCGCTGGTGTCCGGGATGTGGTGATTATAGTATTTTAAAACAAGTACAAACCGTTTTACCTCAAGTAGGAGCCGGTTTAGAAAATACGGTGTTTGTAAGTGGAATTGGCTGTAGCAGTCGTTTTCCGTATTACATGAACACGTATGGTTTACACACCATTCACGGTCGTGCAACAGCTATTGCGAGTGGTTTAAAAGCTGCTCGTCCTGAATTAAACGTGTGGGTGATTTCGGGTGATGGTGATAGCATGAGTATCGGTCCCGGACATACCATTCATTTGTTACGTCGTAATTTGGATATCAAAATGTTGGTGTTCAACAACCAAATTTACGGTTTAACGAAAGGTCAATATTCACCAACTTCTGAAGAAAATAAAGTAACGAAATCTTCACCAATGGGTTCTATCGATCATCCGTCTAACCCTGCTGCTTTGGCTTTGGGTGCGGATGCAAGTTTTGTTGCCCGTTCGATGGATCGTGATCCTAAACATTTGCAAGAAGTATTGAAACGTGCCAATGCACATAAAGGAACTGCTTTCGTTGAAATCTATCAAAACTGTAACATCTTTAATGATGGTGCTTTTGAAATCTTCACCGAAAAATCATCTAAAAAACAACAAACCTTATTTGTTGAAAATGGCAAACCGTTAATCTTCGGTGACAACAACGAATTCGGTATCAAATTAGACGGTTTCAAACCAACCATCGTTAACTTAACAGAAGGCGCT
>JAHEYX010000089.1:4396-9980 GCA_023251415.1 Chitinophagales bacterium | reverse complement strand
GAACAGAACGATAAAGCAATCGAATGTTTAAATAAAGGTATGGTTACTTTAATTAAACTAAAAGATTTGCGTTCACAGGCGAATTTCAATAATAGTTTATCTGTGGCGTATGGCAATAAGAACGATACTGTTCAAGAATTAAATTATGCTTTAAAATCCTATCAATTATACAAAGCGCTGCAGAACAAGAAAGGCATAGGAACAAGTAGTGTTAATTTAGCCAGCTTGTATTATAATCGTAAACAATTAACCTTAGCTCAGCAATTTGCCGAAGAAGGATTAGAAAATGCACGTGCCTTAGAAGACCAAAGTAATATTGCTTTTGCCTTTCAAACCTTGGGTACTGTGGCTTATGATTTAGGACATTATCCGCAAAGTATAGCTTATGCCGATTCGGTAATTTATTATGCTACACTAACTGAAGACCGGCAAGTTCGTTCAGTGGCTTATCAACACAAAGCCGATGCTTATGCTAAATCCGGTCAATTTGAACAAGCTTATAAATGGTATAAAAAATACAGTAAGCTCAATGATTCGATATTTAATTCGAATATGGAAAAGGAAATAGCAGAAATGCAAACCAAATATGAAACACAAAAAGTTGCTAAAGAGCTGGAAGAAGTTTCGTTTCAAAATACAAAAAAGAAATTTTGGATTGTTGCATTGGTCTTATTACTACTGTCATTAATACTTGTTGGCTTTTTATTTTATACCAGACGCAAAGCCAAAGCCGATCGTGCGCATCAATTCGCTTTATTGAAACAACAAGATGCCAGTACACAAGCTATTATCGCTGCTGAAGAAAATGAACGCCGTCGTATAGCAGCAGATTTACATGATGGTGTCGGACAGATGATGAGTGCTGCTAAATTAAGTTTAAGTGCCTTCGAACAGAAAATTGAAAACACTAACGATAAGTTTGCATTCGAAAAAATAGTTGCCATGGTGGATGAAAGTTGCAAAGAAGTGCGAGCAGTAAGTCATGCCATGATGCCGAATGCCTTATTGAAACGTGGCTTGGGAAGCGCCTTACAAGAGTTTATTACAAAGATTGAACATCCGGTGTTAAAAATACAATTGCATACTGAAGGGCTAAATGAACGCTTACCTGAAAATGTAGAAATGATGCTGTATCGGGTAATTCAAGAATGTGTTACTAATGTTATTAAGCACAGTGGAGCTCATTTATTAGATATTGCCTTGTTAAACGAATCCGATGGAATTAGCGTTACTATTGAAGATAACGGTAAAGGCTTTGATCCGGCAATTCAAGCCGAAGGAATTGGTTTAAAGAATATTAAAACGCGTATAGCCTTTTTAAAAGGAACCGTTGAATTTGATTCCGGCATCGGACGAGGAACCGTAGTTTCGATTTTTATTCCCAATGCCATTGCGTAAATAAGTAAGACGAATCCCTTTAATTGCTTTAAATTACTGTACCTTCACAAAAAACAGTTTTACTTATGATTCATAAGCACAACCGTTAGTTGTAACAGTTGTTGAATCAAGAAGAAAAATTTGAAGCTTTAGTAATTGCCCTGAGTGAAAAAGGGTATGCCATAATGGATTATTTCATTAACGATGACGCAGTGGCTCAATTAGTAGATTGTCTGTTACAGCACCAAATAAACGGAACATTTAAAGCAGCCGGAATTCGTAAAACTGCGGAGCAACATTTAGCTCCAAAAATTCGTGGTGATCAAATTGTATGGTTGAATGCTGAAACAGGGGCTGTAGCTGAACAAGCCTATCTAAAACTAATCACTGCCTTTCAACAGTATTTGAATCACACTTGCTATACCGGTATTATCGCCAATGAATTGCACTATTCTTGTTATCACAACAATCAATTCTACAAGCGCCACTTAGATGTATTCAAAACACAAACGAGCCGCGCTTATTCCATCATCCTTTACCTTAATTTAAATTGGCAATCCGCAGATGCCGGTGAATTGGTACTGTATACCAAACAAGAACCCAATGGTATTCGAATAGCGCCGCTGGCCGGTCGATTGGTTTGTTTTGAAAGTGCCGATTTTGAACACGAGGTACTCGCCACAACTTGTCAACGTTACAGCATCACCGGTTGGTTATTGCGTTAATAAAACGACCCCTTCTTTTTAAGCTGCAGGGAATTAATTCATGTCGACATCAATCCGTACTTGCACTTGCTTAAAACGGGATTGAGTTTTAAGCTCTTGTATTTTTTGTTGAAGCATGGTCTTTACTTCTTTGATGTATTCACTTTTGCGTTCTAATTTAAACAAAAACTCCCGTATGTAAAGTGTTTTAATACGATCAATGCCAGGTTTGGAAGGACCTAATATACGAGGTCCTAAAAAGGAATCCAATTCTTGTTTCAACCAATTGGAAGCAGCAATAACTGTTTCAGCGTTTTTATGCAACAGGCGCAGGTGTATCAAGCGGCAATACGGCGGGTAAAAGAATTTTTGACGTTGCGCTAATTCATACTGATAAAACCCTTCGTAATCATGTCGAATAACAAAATCCAAAACCGGATATTTGCAATTTAAACTTTGAATAATTACAGCGCCTTGTTCATGTTTTCTACCACCTCTACCTCCAACTTGAGTAAGTAATTGAAATGCCCGTTCCACCACTCTAAAATCGGGAAAGCTCATTAAATTGTCAGCACTCAATACACCAACCAATTTTATATGATCAAAATCCAATCCTTTAGTGATCATTTGAGTTCCAACTAAAATATCAACGCGGCCTTCTTCTACTGATTTAATAATACGGTTATGTGCTTCTTTTCCTCTTACATTGTCAGCATCCATACGGGCTACACGAGCTTCCGGAAATAATAATTTTAATTCATCTTCAATTTTCTCGGTCCCAAATCCTTGAATACGCATGGCTGCATTACCACAAGCCGGGCAATTGGTTACGACCCTACGAGTGAATCCACAGTAATGACATTTTAACGTATCTGAATATTTATGATACGTTAGTTTAACCGCACAGTGATCACATTCCGGTATCCATCCACACACACCACAAAATAACGACGGAGCATAACCTCTTCTGTTTTGAAACAACAAGACTTGTTTTTTTTCAGCCAGCGTTTGTTTAATGGCCTCAAATAATACCGATGTGAAACTGCCTTTCATCAATTTCATTTTGGTTTCATCACGAGCGTCAACCAATTGAATGTGCGGAAATGCCAATTGTGAATAGCGTTCTTTCAATTCTACTAAACCATACTTCTTTTGTTCACAGTTAAAATACGTTTCAATCGAAGGCGTTGCGCTTCCCATCAACACTTGAGCTCCTTGTTGTTGCGCCAAATAAATAGCAGCGTCTCTGCATTGATAATGCGGATTCATATCCGATTGCTTATAAGACGCATCATGTTCTTCATCAATAATAATCAATCCCAATTCACTAAAAGGTAAAAACAAAGCAGAGCGAGCCCCTAACAAAACCTTGTATTTTTTTTGCAAAACGGCATTCCATATCTCAACCCGTTGTTGCGAATTGATTTTATGATGATACACTCCTAGTTCATCACCGAAGACTTTTTGCAAGCGACGTGTAATTTGTTCGGTAATGGCTACTTCGGGCAATAAATACAGTACTTGTTTACCCTGTGCCAAAGCAACTTTAATTTGTTCGATAAACAATACAGTTTTTCCGCTTCCTGTTGCACCATTCAATACCTGAACAAAATGTTCGTCGAAACCAGTTTGCAAAGCATCAAAGGCTGTTTGTTGTGCAGCACTTAGTTTGTGATCGATTTTTTCATTTTCATCTTGCTTGGCTAAGCGACTAATTTCTTCTTTAAACTGAATAAAAACACCTTTGGTTACTAAGGATTGGATGGCGGCATCAGTAGTTTTAGCTTTTTCTATCAAAGCAGCTTTCACCACCGGTGCGGCTTCATTGGTTAACATGAAATAACCCATTAAGGCTTGCACTTGTCGAGGAGCTTTACGTTCTAACTCATCAAATATCGTTTTTAAAGCCTCGTCGTTATCAACTAAATGCGGCGCTAATTGAATATAGGTTTCAAGTTTAGGTTTATATTTTTCAACCAATTCTTCTTCAAACACTGCAATATTTAATTCAACCAATTGCTCCAATGCCCTATAGATGCTTTTGCGTTGTAAAATCAATTGCACTTGTTCGATGGTTAGTGCCTTATTATTAAATAGCGCTTCGGCTAGTGTAAATAATTCGCCATCGAGTTGCGAAAAATCATTATCCAATTGAGGGTGAATGAGAATTCGCGTTTCGCTGCTTAATTTTAATCCGGCCGGCATAGCAGCTGCCAATACTTCACCAACCGTACACATGTAGTATTCGGCCATCCAATACCAAAATTCCAATTGTTGAGGAGTAACAACCGGTGCACTGTCTAAAACCGATAAAATGGTTTTGGTACTGTAACCATCGGGCTTTTCGTTGGTTAATCGCGCAACGATTGCCGAATAGATTTTACGTTTTCCTAATTGAACTTCTACCCTGCTTCCTACTTGTACTTCTTCCGGTAATCGATCCGGTATGGTATAGGTTAATTGTTTTGGCAATGCCAATGGCAATATCACTTCTGCATATTTCATCACCATTCAAAGATGCAGTAAATTTTCGAAAAAATACAACCCCCGCTCAGAATTGAAAATGTGCGTAAAAGGGCCTTATTTTTCAAAATTGGCAGTACATTTACCCCTTAAATTATCAAATCGGTTAAGGAATTGCGTTTACGTTGCCTTTTAACCGATAAACCCGCTTATCTACCACTTATGAATACAGTTTTTGAAGGCGAACATTTGCTACCCGGCCAAATCGGACATTTTTTGGTTGTAACTACTTTCGTGACCTCCTTATTAAGCTTTTTAGCCTATTGTTTTTCGCTTTATGCAAAAGATGAAAGCACCAAAAACACCTACCATCGCATTGGACGTTATGCTTTTATAACCATGAGTATTGCTGTTGTGGGTATTGTGAGTGCACTCTTTTACATCATTTACAATCACTTGTTTGAATACTATTATGCTTGGCACCACTCTTCCAGAGCCTTGCCGACACATTATATGTTGAGTTGCTTTTGGGAAGGGCAAGAAGGCAGTTTTTTATTGTGGATGTTTTGGCAATCGTTTTTAGGAAGTATCTTATTATTTACTGCTAAAAAATGGGAAGCTCCGGTAATTGCTGTTATTGCATTTAGTCAGTTTTTCTTAAGTTCAATGCTATTGGGTGTTTTCGTTAAATTAATTAATCTTAATTTCTTAAGTCCTGATTTTCTGCACGCGTTCACTTATAAAATTGGCTCTAATCCGTTTCAGTTGTTACGTATAGAATTAGCTAATGCTCCTATATTCTCCAGACCTGATTACATGAGCAATGTATTGGATGGAAACGGTTTAAATCCATTGTTGCAAAATTATTGGATGGTAATACATCCGCCGGTTTTGTTCTTGGGATTTTCTTCAACCATTGTTCCTTGTGCTTATGCAATTGCCGGTTGGTGGCGTAAAGATTTTGACGGTTGGACTAAACCGGTTTGGGGTTGGAGTTTATTCAGCGGAGCCATATTAAGCCTCGGAATTATGATGGGAGC
>JAHEYX010000089.1:0-4386 GCA_023251415.1 Chitinophagales bacterium | reverse complement strand
ATGGGAGCGGCTTGGGCTTATGAAGCCTTAACCTTTGGTGGTTATTGGGCTTGGGATCCGGTAGAAAATGCCTCTATCATGCCTTGGATTACTTTAATTGCCGGCATACATACTTTATTAGCGTATCGCCACAGTAAACAAGCCTTGTTTGCAACTTTCCTCTTTTTTACCTTCACCTTTATCTTGGTTTTGTATGCCTCTTTCTTAACCAGAAGCGGTATTTTGGGCGAAACCTCTGTTCATGCGTTTACCGATTTAGGATTGGGTGGGCAATTGGTGTTTTATATTATTGCTTTTTTAATTCCGGTACTGTTTTTTGCCGTGCGTTATTATAAACAAGTGCCTACTCAACCTAAAGAAGAACACATCAGCAGCAGAGAATTCTGGTTGTTTATTGGTGCTTTGGTTTTGTTTATTTCCGTTATTCAAATCACATTTACTACTTCTATTCCGGTTTACAACAAAGTATTCGGTTTTAATTTAGCTCCTCCTGCAAATGCTATTCAAACCTATAATAATACACAAATCTGGATTGGCATTTTGTTGGCATTGCTCAGTGCGAGTGTGCAGTATTTCCGTTATAAAAAAACAGAATGGAGTTATTTCTTAAAACGAATTGGTATAGCTGCCGGATTAGCCTTAGTAATAGCTGTTCCTTTAGTATTCTATTTTCAATTTAATAAACCCGGCTATTGGTTATTGTTATTCACCGGCTTATTTACGGTTTTTGCAAATGCCCAATACATAATCACGCACTTAAAAACAAAAGTGAGTTCATGGGGCGGAAGTAT
This sequence comes from Chitinophagales bacterium, assembly GCA_023251415.1. Classification (GTDB taxonomy): domain Bacteria; phylum Bacteroidota; class Bacteroidia; order Chitinophagales; family CAIODY01; genus JAHEYX01. Next base: position 3,595 of record JAHEYX010000089.1, on the reverse strand, counting down.
CGCACATATCGGTTTTGGGTTAATGATGGTTGGCATTTTAATTTCCAGCTTTAAACAATCCGTTATTTCAATCAATCATTCGGGTGTTGATTTAGGTGAAGGGTTTGATCATCGTGGTAAAATGGAAAACATTTTATTGTATAAAAATGTACCCTTATTGATGAATGGTTATGAAGTTACATACTTAGGTGATAGCACCGTTGAACCTAATATTTACTATCGTGTAAACTATGTGAAGAAGAATGACAAAGGCGAAATAACCGAACAATTTCAATTGCATCCGAATGCTCAAATTAATCCGAAAATGGGTTTAATCAGTAGTCCGGATACACGCCATTATTTCACACACGATATTTATACCCACGTAACTTCTGTACCTGATCGCAGTAAGTCAACTACTGAAATTAAAGCAGAAGATTATAAAATGAAAAAGATAGCGGTTGGTGATACTATTTTTAATCCGAAGTCATTTGCTGTATTAGAAAACATCAGCGGTAAAATAGAACGCAAAGATGTTAATTTGATGGATGGCGATATTGCTGTATCCGCTAAATTTAAAGTCTATACCAGTAACCTTTCTTATGATTTGGAACCGGTTTATTTGATTCGCAATAAAATGACCTTGCCGGTTGAAGCTGTTGCCGAAGATATTGGTGTACATATTTTCATTAATCAAGTTTTACCAAATGAAAAGAAATTTGAAATTGGAATAGCCGAAAAAACACCTGCACCGGATTATATTATAATGAAAGCGCTTGATTTTCCATACATCAATATCTTATGGATTGGCATTATCGTTTTGGTGTTTGGTTTTGTGTTGAGCATTATCAAAAGAAGTCGTCAATAATTAAACGCATACAATGAAATCCATTGTTCTTTTAGGAGCCGGCAATGTTGCTACACGTTTAGCATTGGCCTTACATAAAACCGATTATCAAATTATTCAGGTTTATAATCAACACATTGGTGCGGCTAAAATTCTTGCTAAAAAAGTAAGCTGCTCGGCAACTTCCAATTTAAGTAAGTTGGCAGCAGCCGACTTGTACATAATGGCTGTGAAAGATGACGCTATTCCAGTTTTGGCCAATCAACTGAAAGCCTTGCAAATAATTCCACCTAAAGCTATAGTTGCACATACCTCCGGATCTCAATCATCGCTAATATTAGAATCCTTAACCAAACACTTTGGCGTTATATACCCTTTGCAAACCTTAAAGAAAAACAGAGCCATTGATTTCTTCGAAGTACCCATCGCCATTTTAGGTAACACTACTACTGTTCGGAGAAAATTGCACCAATTAGGAAGAACCATTTCTAAGCAAACTATTATCATCTCCGATAAGCAACGACTTGCCTTACATGTAGCTGCTGTTTTTGCCAATAACTTTACGCATCACATGTTGGTAATGGCGCAAGCAATTTGCATCAGGCATCATCTCAAATGGGAGTTATTGCAACCGCTTATTGAACGTACTTTTATTCAAGCACACGAAAAAAATTTAGTGCAATTACAAACAGGACCTGCTACACGTAATGACGAAAAAACAATTGCTTCCCACATGTTATTACTGTCTTCTTCAAAAGAAGTGAAAGCAATGTATAAAATGATTACAAAAAGTATTCAATCGGCTGCAATCAAAAAAATCGATCTTTAATTTTTTTGAGTAACCTGAGGTAAACACCATTGTTTTATTTTAGTAAGCATGTCATCTATTTGAAATGGCTTACTCAACACATCATTCATTCCGGCATTCAAACAACGTTGTATATCGGTATCGCCGGTATTAGCTGTTAATGCAATAATTATTGGTTGTTGAATATAATTATCAGAGCGTATCAATTCACAGGCAGCAATTCCATCCATTACCGGCATCTTCACATCCATAAGCACCAAGTCTGGTTTTTCTAATTGTACCAATTGTAGTGCTTCTTGCCCGTTTGTTGCTTTAAATAGTAAAGCATTCGGTATGCCCTTTAATAAAAACTTTTCGGCTACCATTAAATTAAATGCATTATCGTCGGCTATGAGAATACGTAACGGTTTTTCGATGAGTTTATCGAACGGCTTTTCGATGGAAGGGTCAGCCATAGCTGTTGCAATGGTATAGGGCAATACAACTTCAAAAGTAGTTCCTTTACCTAATTTGCTGGTACAAGCCAATTCTCCGTTATGCAATTGCACTAATCGTTTAGTAATGCTTAATCCCAAACCGGTGCCACCAAATGTAGAAGCAGTTGCTGCATCAGCTTGTGAATAATCTTCATAAATAATTGGAAGCTTATCATCTGCAATACCAATTCCGGTATCAATAACTTTTATTTTTAAACTGCCGGATGATTCGCTATGCGCCTGATACGATGCTTGTATCGCTACACTGCCTACTCCGGTAAATTTGATGGCATTGCCCGCCAGATTCATAATAATTTGTGTTAAGCGGGTATCATCACCGAAACAAAGCGGTGGTAAGGCTTCCATTTGCAAATGACATCCGATGCCTTTTTGCCGCGCTTGTACAGCCAACAATTGATGGGCATTTTTGATGGTAGCTGCAATTGAAAATGCTTCGCGCTTAAGCAATAATTTTCCGGCATTCAGCTTCGAAAAATCCAAGATATCATTGATTAATACTAATAAATGATCGCTCGATTTTTTTAACCCTTCTATTAACTCTTTCCGTTCCGTTTCGTTTTCATTATCGGTTAATAATTGTGAAATCCCTTTAATTGCGCTTAATGGTGTGCGTAATTCGTGTGATACATTGGCAAAAAATTGTTCTTTAAATTGTTGTACTTCTTCCAGTTTCTTTCTGGTTTGTTCCAATTCTTCATTCTTCGAATGCAGTGAATGAATGAGCACTTCATTGCGTGCATCAATTACTTGTGCAATAACTAAACTCAATACCAATAAGCCCCAAGAGGATAAGAACACCCAAGTTGGAAATAATGCGCCATGAAAATCGTTTGGAAATTGAAAGTGAAAAAAGAAATCTAAAATCCATATTCCGGTTAATACAACCAATCCAATCAAAGTCCATACAATTGAGGCACTGCGGTTAATGACAGTTAATGATACACTGTTCATGATAGCAAACCATGGAATTATTGGAGATAAAATTCCACCCGATCGAAAGATGATAAACAACAAGGTGAAATAGCAAATACTGATTAATAAATTCTCGGCGATCAACCTGGAAATGTATTGTTGCTTTCGAATATAAATAACCCCTAAAAGCAGGGCTGATGAACCTAAGTTGGCTAAAAAGTTAAGTTGATTAGCAAATGCCACCCAAGTAAACAAGCCGTATAAAATATTGAATGCAATTCCGATATAGGCAAATTGATGAATGTATTTTTCGGCAATCTTTGAAGCAGCCAGTTCTTGATTTTTATTCAATTCATCAAAAACAGGAAATAGTTTGCGGTATAGAAACAACATAAGTTAAGTAGTAGTGGTGAATAATTACTACTACCTACGAACTAATTCGACCTTCGGATTTATAAGCTTACCGGAATAAATGGTTGAATATCACCCCCATTAATATGAATTTCGCGTAATATGGTTGAAGAAAGGCTACTGTAAAGTGGATTAGCTTGA
>JAHEYX010000415.1 GCA_023251415.1 Chitinophagales bacterium | reverse complement strand
TACATGTAGGCATTAATTTCATTGACATGCTGAAAGTTTGAATCGACACCATTAACGGTGGCAATAAATTGTTTATCGCGATAACGGATGAGTGCATTTTCTTCGAGAACACCACTGCATAATTGAACACCAGTAATGTGTTGTAATTTTTGCCATTGTGCAGCATCAATTAAAATATGCTTACCCGATTTAGGGCTCAGTTGTAAGTCGCTGTTAAACGAATGGTAAAGGGTTTTAACCAGACTTTCGAAGCCGTTAAAAACCGATAATACGATTACCAAAGCAGCCACACCAAACGCCACGGCCATCAACGAAATCCAACTTAAGATAGTGATGGCATTGGTTGATTTTTTTGCCCAGAAATATCGAAACGCAATGAGCAAAGGCAAACGCATGGGGCTACGAGTAGGGGTTTAGGAATTTGCTTGATCAGGCGTATCGTTGTTGATTTTTTTGAATAAAGCTTCTAATTTGAAAACTTCATCTAAGGTATCATCCAACTCAAAAAACAATTCCGGAATGCGACGCACTTGTTTGGCCATTTTATGACCTAAATGCTTTCTGATTTCTTTGTAGTGCTTATCGTAATGATCCAGAATTTGGTCTTTATCTTTTGCATTAAAAATGCTTAAAAATATTTTTGCTTCTAATAAGTCGGGTGTAACGTTTACTTGCGTAATGGTAACCAAGGCACCCTCGATGGTGTACAAACCCATTTTTTGCAATACATCGCTCAGGTTTTCTTTAATTAATTCGGCTACTTTTTTTTGACGGATACTTTCCATAAGGCAACGAAGATAAGCCAAAATTGATTAACAATGGATTTTGCTGTCAAAGCCGAAGGAGCTTCCGACCTAAAAAGAGCTAAAAAGTACAGTTGAAACCATAAAAAAGAGGCTTAGTTGTACGAATTAACATCCTGTTAATAGCAATTCGTGGTTTAAGGAATAGCTTTGACACCTGAAAAGGCTTATTGCAGCTGAAAACAGAGCTATTTTGACGGAAATAGGCTTCATTTGGCCTTTTATATACAAGTGTGCATAAAATTGCTTACCTTTGCGGGCCTTTTTAAAGGGCTTAAACATATTAAAAACGTATTTCATGAACATCAGAAACATCGCCATCATTGCCCACGTCGATCACGGCAAAACAACTTTGGTTGACAAAATTTTACATCAGACCAATGTTTTCCGGAGCAATCAGGAAACCGGCGAATTAATTATGGATAACAATGATTTGGAACGTGAACGTGGTATTACCATTTTCTCGAAAAATGCATCTGTTACCTATAAAGACACTAAAATCAATATCATTGACACGCCGGGTCACAGTGACTTTGGTGGTGAAGTAGAACGTGTATTGAAAATGGCCGATGGGGTTGTTTTATTGGTTGATGCGTTTGAAGGTCCTATGCCACAAACTCGTTTTGTGTTGCAAAAAGCATTGAGCTTAGGCTTACGTCCTATTGTAGTTATCAATAAAGTAGATAAAGAAAATTGCCGTCCGGATGAAGTGCATGAAGCGGTGTTTGAATTATTCTTCCAATTGGATGCAACTGAAGAACAATTAAATTTCCCTACGGTTTATGGTTCATCTAAACAAGGTTGGATGAGTCATGATTACAAAAAACCGACTACCGATATCACCGCATTGTTAGATACTGTATTAGAATATGTACCTGCACCGGTAGTACCGGAAGGTAACTTGCAATTGCAAATTACTTCGTTGGATTATTCAACGTTTACAGGTCGTATTGCGATTGGTAAATTAACACGCGGTACTATTAAAGAAGGTCAACCAATTAGTTTGGTAAAAGGTGATGGACGTATTTTGAAACAACGTGTTAAAGAATTACATACGTTTGAATCATTGGGTAAAAAGAAAGTGAGCGAAGTGCAAGGTGGCGATATTTGTGCAATTGTAGGTATTGAAGATTTCGGTATTGGTGATACCATTGCTGATTTTGAAAATCCGGAAGGTTTGCCAATGACTAAGATTGATGAACCAACCATGAGCATGTTGTTTACCATCAACACCTCTCCATTCTTTGGTAAAGAAGGTAAATTCGTTACTTCACGTCACTTACGTGATCGTTTATTCAAAGAAACTGAAAAGAATTTGGCTTTACGTGTCGAAGAAACTGATAGTCCTGATTCGTATTTAGTATATGGCCGTGGTATTTTGCACTTGGGTATCTTAATTGAAACCATGCGTCGTGAAGGATATGAATTGCAAGTTGGTCAACCACAAGTATTGGTAAAACATATTGACGGTGTTAAATGCGAACCGTATGAAAACTTGGTAGTAGATGTGCCGCAAGAATTTGCCGGTAAAGTAATTGAATTGGTAAGTATGCGTAAAGGTGAATTATTGAGTGTTGATTCGAAAGGAGATATGCAACACATCGAATTTAATATTCCATCACGTGGTTTGATTGGTTTAAGAAGTAATTTATTAACTGCAACAGCCGGTGAAGCAATTATGGCGCATCGTTTTGTAGCATTTGAACCATGGAAAGGAAATATTCCGGGACGTATTAACGGTGTATTATTAGCGAAAGAAAGCGGAGA
>JAHEYX010000088.1 GCA_023251415.1 Chitinophagales bacterium | reverse complement strand
ACCACCGGATACACCACCCGCAAATAAAATATTTTCATTTGTGGCATCAATGGCAAAAGCACGTGTACGGCCTCCCACGTTCCACGGACCGCGTTCGTGCCAAGGATCTGTACTGTTGGTTTGTTGCCCTTTGGCTAAAGCAATTAAATTACGAGCAAATAAAGATTCTTTAAATCCTATACCAGCCGGAATTTGACCGGTGGCAGGATCGGCTAACATGGCTAATTCCATTTCACGTACTTCACGTGGACCTTCTGACTCGGAAGGAGCACTGAGCTTTGCTAAATTTAATTGAAGATTAGCAGAAGAATGAAGCAGTAAAAACCCACTGCATAAACCAAGTGTTAAAACTGCGGCGATAAGAAAGTGGCGGGTAATCAATTTCATAAAGAAGATTTAATTGACAATATTAATCAAATTAAACCGGTAAAAGGTAAGGTTTTTTTAAAAGAATTACCCGAACAGCAAAAACAGCAGTGAAGCGATTTGTAGCAGGTGAACTGCAATTATCGGCTATACACACGAGCTTGTTTTACAAACAGTTTTTTACTTGGCCCAATCCACTTCATTTCTATATCCATAGCAAAGGTTTGAAAAGAATCAGGATGAATATTTTTTACATGATAATAATAGTGCATTTTTATGGCATCAAGCGTTTCGTACAATTCCTTCAATTGCGTTTCGTTTAACAAGGGTTTATTGTTAGATAAACTGCTCATTGAAAGATAATCGGCTATGATGTGCGGGTGTTGCGGATCGAAATCGCTGTAATGCAACAACAGTTGCTCAAAATTAACGGAATCGGGCGAATTAACTACCGGCACTTCACCCAGTTGTAAATTGACAGTATAGCCGGGATAGTCGCTACGGTAAAGGTTTTTAGTGATACCTACTGCATTTATTTCTTCTGTCCCAAATGCAGGATGCACCAAGATTGCCATCGCAATTTTATGTTGATCCAATTGAAAATAGGAACGTTCCTTGAACGCTCTTTCATTCCAAACACTGGCCCATACTTTTTTGATTGCTTTTTCAATCGTCTGTATCGAATCAGTAAGCGATGCTGATTTTGAGTCATATAATCCCGCACCGTTAAAGCCTTCTATATCTTCGGCATTGGTAGAAGAGCGAAACCGAAACCGAGTACCGGTAGGATAGGTTCTTAAACGAGTGGTTATTTGTTTTAATAAAGCCGGACTCACAGTAGTTTCCAGGATTTCCTTTCGAATTTTTTTCAAGGCTTTTTTTAACAACGTATCATTACTTAAGGTTACGGTATCAACCAATAATTGCGCAATCAAATTAGCGGCATTACCTCGATTAAGTTGTTCTACATAAAAATAGAAAGGGATAACAAAAGGACGTTCCGGTAAGTGTAATGAGCCATACTCCGGAACTTTAACTTTAAACAATTCGCCCATATTAGAAGCCTTTCCACCTGCAAAATCAATACTTCCGTATTGTAAACGGGAAACGGCAACCAATGAATCAACTGACAGGTTTTGACGAAGTTGTATAGGCCGAATTTTCTTCTTTTTGTGTTGTAATTCAATTTGTTTAGCCGAACTGCTTGTGATGAAAAATGTATCTTGTAAAATGGTTAAGCAAACCGGTTGATTCAGCCATTGATTTATTCGGGCATCTTGCCAAGCTCCTTTGTATGCCATTAACGGGGTCATTCTATTTTGACACAAAATGCAAATATGACTCAATGGTGCTTGAAATGAAGCCGTGATAATTCCTGAACAAACCGGTATATCCAAAGGTGAGCCGTTTAACAACAGTATATCATCCGGGTGAACGACACGGTGTGATAATTCGTTTACATCAATTTTTCGTAAATAACCGTAACACGTTTGTTGTACAATAGGTTGATAAACCAATCCTTTGTAAACATCATCAACACTAATGGTTGGAACTGTGCTGTGCAATTGCTCAAACTGCTCCATTTGCCGATTAGTGCTAATAAAGAACTTTAATTTATTGCCAATAAACGAATGGTTCACCACTTCAGTATAACACATTATATCATCCTTACTCAGTTCTTCGGTGGAAGCAAATTCTAAAGTATACAGTTGTTGATTGGGATAATGATTTACTGTAGCAAAAACATATTTACGTCTATCGGATGGGCTGTAATTATAATGGTTAAAATCAGCCAGTGATTGCATTTCTGCTAATTGATCTACACAAAATTCAAAATGAAAGCGATACAGTTTGGAATCTAAAAAATACAGCTTATTAGCCTGTAAATCGAGTACTACTTTTACCGCTGTCACACCACCGTATTTTAAGGTTAAGGGTGCGCCTTGCATCAACTCAAACTGTTCAGCATTTTTTAATTCATAGGTAAATGGAGCAGCGTGTTGAAAAGAGCTACTGCAGGAAAGGAAAATCAAAAGTAAAAAAACGCGAAAAGCTCGTGTCATAAAAGGAGTACTTATTTACCAATCAGATGCCTAAATTAAACTATTTCATAAGCCGAAACGTTATTTTTTTGAATTAATTGTAAATGCGGAACAAACCAACAAAGCTGTAAATCGTATTGCAAGCCTTCCATTTTTAGTAACCGAAAATGGAAACAAAGCCTTACCTTTGTTGCCTCGTACAGCAGCTCTTACAGCTATGGTAAGGAGTTGCGGTGAACGAACTCGAATTCATCAATTTCAACGGATACAATTTTGCTCAACGAATCTCATTTATCTAATGCAACGATTGTTGCACTGGCAACGCCACCGGGAATAGGCAGTATTGCTGTTATTCGTGTTTCGGGAGAAGCTGCAATCCCTATTTTGGAAAGTTTGATGAATGGCAAAACATTAAAGGATAAAGCATCGCATACCCTTCACTTTGCTAAGCTTTATCAGGATAAAACAGCTATTGATGAAGTAGTTTTGGCGCTGTATAAGAATCCGAAAAGTTATACCGGAGAAGATGTTGTCGAAATCAGTTGTCATGGATCGCCCTATATACAACAACAGCTTATTGAAGCTATCATTCATGCCGGAGCACGAATGGCTTTACCGGGTGAATTTACTAAACGCGCCTTTATTAATGGTAAGCTGGATTTATCACAAGCAGAAGCAGTCGCTGACCTAATAGCGGCGCAAACAGCCGGATCACACGAATTAGCTCTTCGCCAGTTGCGAGGGGGGTATTCGGAAGAATTAAAACAATTGCGTGATCAACTGATTTGGTTTGCCTCCTTAATTGAACTGGAATTGGATTTTTCGCAAGAAGATGTTGAATTTGCCGACCGTACACAATTAGAAAAATTGTTGGCAAACATAACAGCAAGTTTAACGCAACTTATTCACTCCTTTCAATTGGGTAACGCCATTAAAAATGGAGTAAACGTGGCCATAGTAGGCAATCCCAATGCCGGTAAATCAACTTTACTAAATGCCTTATTACAAGAAAACCGCGCCATCGTTTCGGCAATTGCCGGCACCACGCGCGACACCATTGAAGAGGTATTGAATATTAATGGCATCTCGTTTCGATTGATTGATACGGCTGGGTTACGAAACACACAAGACCAAATCGAAAAAATTGGGGTTGAAAAATCGATACAGAAAATTCAAGAAGCGCAAGTGCTGCTTTATGTATATGATGTAAATAGCTTATCAGAACAAGCGTTGCAACAAGCTTTAAGTGAGTTACCAAGCACTGCTGCACATCGCATACTTGTGGGCAACAAAGCCGATTTATTAGCGCAATCCTCCATTGGAAAAGTAACGATAAACGCTACCGGAGAGCAGTGCATCAGTATCGCAGCCTTACAACAACACGGTATTAAAGAGTTGGAACAATTGCTTTATGAAACAGCATTAAATGCAAACTTTCAATCGGAAGGGGTTATTGTTAGCAATATGCGTCACTTAGAAGGATTACAACATACCGCAGAAGCTATAGCAGAAATTACAAACGGAATGCAATTGCAATTACCGGGAGATTTGTTGGCAGCACATATTCGTCAAGCCTTGTATCATTTAGGAACCATCACCGGAGAAGTAACCAATGAAGATTTATTGGATACGATTTTTAAGAAATTCTGTATCGGAAAGTAAAGTATGTTTTATGAATAACAAGCAACAACAAATAAAGGTATATAAAAAGCAATACAGCAAAGGAATTTAGCATTTTATCTTTACTTTCTATTGTTACATTATTTTGTTGTTTTATGTTGTTAGTTTACTTATTTTTGTTGCTAATCTATATTTTTTTATAGTTAGCAACATGACAACAACATAAATTAAAGCAAATGAAAATTTTTTTAAGACAAAGGAAACAAAGCAAAAAGGGTGCTATCTCTCTTTATTTGGAAATTTACAAAGGCTATACTGAAACCACCGATGGCAAAACAAAGCCGATAAGAGAGTATGAGTATCTAAACTTGTATTTAATAGATAAGCCCAGCAACCCGATTGATAAACAACAAAACAAAGAAAATTTAAACCTTGCTAAAAGCATACAAGCCAAAAGAGAACTGGAAATCAAAAATGGTAGCTATGGCTTTACAAATGAGTTTAAGAAACAAACCAACTTCATTGAGTACTTTAAAAACCTTGTAAGCAAAAAAGAAACAAAGGGAAATTTAGGGAACTGGTACAGCACCCAAATACATTTAGAAAATTTTGCTGGTAGCAAAGTAACCTTTAAAGATATTGATCTACAATTTGCAGAGCGTTTTAAAGACTTTTTAAACAAGGCTAAAAAGAAAGATGGCAAACCACTTTCCAACAATAGTAAAGCCTCCTACTTTGCCAAATTTAGAGCTTGTTTAAATGAGGCAGTAAAAGAGAAAATAATTTATGGTAACCCAGCCGTTGAAACAGGAAACTTTAAAACCACAGAAAGCCAAAGAGAGTATTTAACCTTAGATGAGGTAAAGAAATTAGCCAAAACAGAGTGCCGATATGATGTTTTAAAAAGAGCCTTTTTATTTAGTTGTTTAACTGGTTTAAGGTGGAGTGATATAAATAACCTTGTTTGGAGTGATGTACAAACTAATGGCAATAATTGGAGGGTGCATTTTAAGCAACAAAAAACCAAAGGACAACAATATTTAGATATTAACCAACAAGCCAAAGAGTTAATGCTGGAGGTAGGCAAAGCCAATGAGAGGGTATTTATAGGATTAAATTATAGTGCCTATATGAATGTAGCCCTGCAAATGTGGGTACTTAATGCCGGAATTACAAAGCAAATTACTTTCCATTGTGCAAGGCACACATTTGCAGTATTGCAACTTACTTTAGGTACAGAGATATATACCCTTTCAAAAATGTTAGGACATAGTGAACTTAAAACCACACAGATATATGCTAAAATAGTGGATGAGAAAATATTTGAGGCGGTTAATAAAATACCCGATATAAACCTTTAGAATATGGCAAAGAGTATAAAAACAATTCCAACATTTAATTCATTAGAACCTACAAACATTAATGAGGCAATAGAATACTATAAAAGTTTTATCAATGCTATGTATATTACTTACTGGAATTTAATTGATGTTAGTAAAGAGCCTACTTTTATTACAAATCCTTACTCACAAAGGTTTAATGATAGCATAGCAGAAACTTTTAAAAACAAATTTGACAAAAACGATTTACTGTTTTTTATTAAAAAATACTTATTAAGTGCAACCAATACAGAGCAAAAAACATTAGATTATAACTACATTTTTGTAGAGTTAACAGATTTGAAAAGTACAATAAAAAGACTTAAATATAACCCTCAATACCCTAGTTATAAGGATTTGATGGATAACAAAACACCAAGTCAAATTTTATTTATTAATAGGTTAATTAACGATTTTGAGGGAAATATTAATGAAGATGGCAACTATATTGATACCGATAGAAATTATTTTGAGGCAGATACTTTTTATTATACCATTTTAAAAGATATTGATATAGCAATTGAGCAAGTAAATAGCCTTTATACAAAAAAGGAATTAAATAACTTTATGCCAACCAATACACCAACCCAGCCCACACATCCACAAAAAGAAATACAGCCGATTAAATGGCAAAAAAATAGCGTTTTACTGGCTTACCTTATCAATGAGTTAAAAACCTATGGCTTTATAGATGAGGATAGTATTTGGGCTATTTGTGAGCAAATATTTGTAGATAAAAAAGGCAACCCTATAAAAGCTAAAACCTTTACAAGCATGGTAAAAAACTATGAGAATAACAACACAACCGATGGCAAAAAAGGAAAGCCAAAAACACATACAGAAATAACCGACTTAATACAAAAACTCAAAGCCATAAGCAAAGAAATTGAGTAAATAAAAATCCTTTACAGCCCTTTACTGTAAAGCCCCATCAATTTTAATACTTTCTATTTCTATTCATTTTTGCCCTTGTAATTACATACAAGACTTTGCAAAGTCAATTTTTAATTTTTTAATAATTGATAAAATGAATTTAGAACAAAAAGAAGTATTAACACTTACAGAGGTAAGCAGTTATACAGGATTAAGCAAAAGCCATATCTACAAACTTTGTAGTACTGGAGGCATACCATTTTTTAAACCTTTTGGAAAGGTTAATTATTTTGATAGGCTGGAAATTATAAGCTGGCTTAAACAAAACCGAGTAGCCACCACCAAAGAAATAGAGGGCAAAGCCTCCACATTTGTAACCCTTAAAAATGTTACAAAATGATAGCAGGATATTACAAGCTGGTAGCCCTACCAGATGAGGTAAAAGCCCAAAACAAAATTAAAAGTAAAGCCCGATTAGATTGTATTGCCTATTCAGGTAATTACAAAGGATTGACAAATTTTGTCAACAAACAAGGGCAATTATTTTTTTACAAAACACCATGCAGGGAGTTTGTAGAAGCACAAAGCAAAAGAGTAGCAGAGTGGAGTTTAACAAATAGCAGCTTAAATTTTAGTAGTATTTACATTGAGGACTTTGATTTTTTAGAGTATGGATATGGCTACCCAAATGCAAAACCGAGATTAAGCAATGGAGAGCCAAACCCTTTGCACCTTTTTAAAAATGATGGCTATTTGTTTATAGTAAATAAAGATTATACCCAAATAGAAATTTTGATTTTGCCCGATGGTAGAAACCTAATAAGCCACTACTACCAACATTTAATAGATGGCTATTTTGATACTGAAATACAAAAATTGAGAGCAGAGGCAAAACCCTTTTTTGAGTACATAGGTTTCAATAGTGCTAATAGTAAGTTGTAACCATTGACAAAAAATATCAATTATGTATGATACTTTAAATTTATGGTTACCAAGTGAAGCAATAAAAGAAAGTGGGTATTTGCAAAGAGTACCCACCCTTTTAAGCAATGCAAAAGAAACATACAAAGATACTGGAGAGATATATTTTACTGGTAATGTTTTGGGTATGAGTGCAAGTATTAGCAATGCCGGTATAAGTTTAAAAGGTAGTATCTGTAAAAGCTATTTGAATGATAATTTTAAAACACTTACAAGGCAGGATACACAAAGAGCCATAGAACAATTACAAGATTTCACAAAACTACCAATGATTGAAGCCGATGTAAAAAGAATAGATTTTGCCCAAAGTTTCACAGTAAGCCAAAACCCACAAAGTTTTTTTTCTTTTTTAGGAGAGTGCCACCACTATAAAAGATTAACCCAGCCCAAAAGTTTGTATTATCAAAATGGAATGAGAACCAAACTATTCTATAACAAAATAGCAGAGGGCAAAGCCAAAGGGCAAATAATACCTCCAATTTGGGCAAATAAGCACATTTTAAGGTATGAATTAAGATATACAAGCCGATTGCCTTACCAATTTAACACAACCCAAATACAAGCCAAAGATTTGTACAATGAGGCTTTTTATATTGGAATGGTAGAACGCTGGATTAAAGAGTATGAAACAATAAATAAAAACAATTCAATATTAGACAAAATGAATACAAAACAAATAGAAACACCAAAGGACTTTATGTATCAAATGGCATTACTTCAAATTAAAGAGGTGGGCATACAAAAAACACTTGAAAGCATAGATCAACTAAAAGCCCAAAACCAATTTAAACACAAAGAATATTACAGCCGATTAAAAGCCGATATTAAGAAACTTTGTAAAAGTGAAGTATTAACAGAGGGTAGTACCCTTATAGCTGAACTGGATAAAAAAGTAAAGCAAGTAAAAGAGTATTGTAGGTAAGTGCTAATAGTAAGTTGTAATTGATGACAAATTTTATCAATAATATAAAGAGTAAAAAATAATGAAAGCAGAGTATAACACCAAATTAGATAAAAATATTGAGGCATTTATTCAAAGTAGAATAGATGGCAAAAGTTTTGATGAGATAGCTACCGAGTTAAAAACCACAAAACAAACCTTAATAGACTGGAATAAAAAAGAATTGGTAAGAAGTGCCATAAATGAGGGCAAAGCCTTTAAAATAAATACCCTTGTAAAAGCATATAAATTTGATGTAAGCAACCGAGTACAAACCTATTTACAGCTATCAAAAAAAATAAATGATGAGCTACTAAATAGAGATTTAAAAGAAATAAGTACCGATGTACTTTTAAAAATGAGTATTGCAAATGATAATAGAGCAAAAGAGATTTTGGGAAAATCAATTGAATTTGGGCAAGATTGCAATATTATAGATTTGGAAAGTAGCAAGGATAACTATTTCAAAATTGTATTAGATGAGTAGAGAAATAACTGGAGAAATAAAACACTAAAAACAAACCAAAAAACTACCAAAATTTGCCCTCAATATGGAGGGTTTTTTTTATGCCTTATAGTGAGTGTTTTACTCAATAATGTTGCTAATTTAACTTTAATTGGTTGAATAAATTAAACAAAACCCTTTACTGGTATAGCTTATAGGCAATTGCTTTACTCTTTGTATCGGAAAGTAATGCTTCATTGATTAGACAAACCAATGAAATTATACGAAGTAAGCCACTTCGCAATGAACAAATTATTGCAACCAAGTAGCGTTTTTTGGTCTTAAAGGCTTAAGCCATTTTTATAGCTGCTCCTAAAGCCAATTCAATCATTGGTACTAACGATTTTTCGCGTGCATCGGCCGAAATGCTCTCGTGGGTTGGTATTACGTCAGATATCGTTAAAATACATGCGGCTTCTTTTCCCAGATAACGGGCATTGGCAAATAAGGCAAAAGATTCCATTTCCACCGCCATGCAATTGTATTCTGCAACTATTGCCGGGTTGTTTTGATTTTTACGGTAAAAAATATCGCTACTGTGTATTGCACCGGTTAAAATAGTACGGTTTTGTTCTAGTGCGGTGGCATTAATTATTGCAGCAGCAGCACCTTGGCTAGGCAGGCATTCTTCTTCAAATTCAAAAGCAAATTTTGCATAGCTCGATTCACTACACGATTCGCTTACATTAATTACATCATACAATTTTATACCGGGGTGATAAGAACCGGCAGTTCCAATGCGAATAATACACTTAACATCATAAGAGGCATATAATTCATAGGAATATATACCAATTGAAGGACATCCCATACCGCTTGCACCAACAGTAATACGAACACCTTTGTAAGTGCCGGTATAGAAATACACATTTCTGGTAGTGTTTACCAATTGCGGGTTTTCTAACCAATTATCAGCAATATATTTAGCTCGTAATGGATCTCCGGGCATTAATACGATGGGAGCAATTTCTCCGGCTTTTGCATTGATGTGAATACTCATGTTAGGTGGTATTAAGGCTGCAAAATAAAACTTTTATAAATAGAACACGATTGGTAAAACGATAATTTGCTAGTCACTTAAGACTATTCAATTAATTGTACTGTTGAATTATACTGTTGATTTACGAACGAATTTCGTAAGAATTACAATAGTATCCCCTTCAATTTTACCTTCGATTTGTTCGGCATTATCAGGTACCACTTTAATTTTGCGAACAGTGGTTCCTTTTGATGCAATAAAATTAGCGCCTTTGATATTTAAATTTTGCGTAAGAATAACGGTATCGCCGCTTTGCAATACTACACCGTATGCATCTTTGTGAAC
>JAHEYX010000087.1 GCA_023251415.1 Chitinophagales bacterium | reverse complement strand
TTTGAATATTTGGTACAGACCAAGTATAGCTGTTTCCATAATAATAAGCTTGCGAACCGATATAAGTAAAAGTTGAGCCGTTATTAGTAGAATAATAAAAATCAAATGCACTGGTTCCTGTTCCATAAGGAGTCCAAGAAATTGTAGTATTGGTACATCCCGTTAGCGACTGCCCACCATTCAATGAAGTTAAAATGATATAAGGCTTAGTGATGGTGAATTGTGCAGAAGTATCAATTACACCCGTACCACCCACTTCACTTACGCGCACCAAAGCTTGAGTAGTATTGATAGAAGGAACAGTCCATGAATAAGACCCGCTACTTCCTGAACCAATATTCGTACTATTGATAATAGTAGTCCAGGTACTGCCATTATTAGTACTGTATTCCAATTTCACAAATGAACCGGTAGTATAACCATAGTTCCATTGTATACTTAAACTTTGACCCCAATAATATATAGTGTTAGAAGGACTACCTAATAAAATATAAGGTGTTGCCGGAGCAATCGTAAATATCGCATCACTCACATCCGATTTACAAGTATTGTTATTATTGGTAACACGCACTAAACAAGTGGAGGATGGATTGTTAGGAACGGTCCAATTATAAGAAACCGGACTGCTTGAATTATAATAGTTAGAATTAATGGTATTCCAGGTAGCTCCATTATCAGTTGAATATTCAATATTCCAATAATAATTGTTCATGTTAGCAAAAGCCCATGATATGGCATGCGAAGTACCTACGGTCCAAAATTCACCACCGTTTGGTGAGTTCACTACTACGTCCGTATTTTTATTAATCGTGAAGGTCGTGTTGGAAGTATCCGGTATTGCGCCTGTTGCAGTTACATATATTTTAGCTTGCGACGTTTGTATATTCGGAATCGGACTCCAAGTATAACTGTTTCCATAATAATAAGCTTGCGAACCGATATAGGTAAAGGTTGCTCCATTATTGGTCGAATAGTAAAAATCAAATGCACTGGTTCCGGTTCCGTATGGAGTCCAACTGATGGTTTGAGAACCGCAACCGTTCAAGGTTTGTCCGCCATTCAAGGAAGATAAGATGATATAAGGCTGACGTAACGTAAATTGAGAAGAAGTATCGATTGCTCCCGTTCCGCCAATTTCACTGATTCGAACTAATGCTTGCGAGGTAGAAATGGATGGTGGAGCCCAGGAGTAAGATCCATTTCCTGCCGAACCAATATTAGTGCTGTTCACTATGGTGGTCCAACTCAATCCATTATTCATACTGTATTCCAATTTCACAAACGAACCGGTCGTGTAACCATAATTCCATTGTATCGAAATATTCGTTCCCCAATAATAGGTGGTAGTACTTGGATTACTTAACAAGATATAAGGAGTAGCAGGGGCTATCGTAAAAATAGCGTCGCTGACATCATACTGACAAGATGAACTGTGATCACTTACACGCACTAAACAAGTAGAAGAAGGATTGTTTGGTATATTCCAATTGTAAGAACAGTTAGATGTTGATTGGTAATAACTCGTTACAATTGTATTCCAACTCACTCCATTATCTGTCGAATAGGAAAGATCATAATAGTTAGAAGTGCCGGTTGCTGTCCAGGTAATAGGATGTGAGCCACCACCTACTTGCCATAACTCACCACCATTTGGTGAAGAAACGGTTAATGGTGCATTGATGGAGAATGTGGCATCACTGGCATCCGTAACCGAGTTATTGGTTTGATCATAAACCCGCACCATTGCTTGGTTGGTCGTTAAATTGGGTAAGGTCCAACTAAACGAACCGGTGCTGCCGGGTTGATTATAACCGGTAGCCAAAAAGATCCAAGTCAATCCCCCATTGATCGAATAATCGATATTGAAATAATGCGAAGTACCGCTAATATTCCATGTGATGTTGTGGGTACTGCAACCACTCCAACTCTCGCCACCATTCGGCGCAGTTACGGTTACAGATTGTGCTTGGCCACTAAATGCAAATGCCGTTAGTAGCAAACAAAGGGTAAATAGTTTTTTCATAATAAAGTTAGGGGAAAAAAAATTGCTCATCAGTAGTTTGAATTAATTAAGGTGTTTTGTCCTTTTTTGACAGAACAGCAAAAATATAGAAAAAAATGCAGGATTAAGAAGAATAAATGGGACTTTTATTGTAAATTCTTACAAATTCAAGCTGATTTAACGTTAAAAGCACCTAAAAACGCAACTATTGATTAATTTATAGCTAAAAATCAAGCATTTCAAGTATATGATGGTTCGTTGTTGGCTGAAAGGACGAATTATTTATCATCAAGTATTTTAGCAAAGTCCTTTGCAAAATGCTCCACTTTGAATTGCTATTAATAGTTCACACCAATTAAAATTCAAGAAATTTTAATTGTACCGCATCACCTGCTGGCATGCTAAAATAACAACACAGTCCAGTACTGTTGAATGGCTAAACGTATGCTCAACGCAATTGCTTCGTCATACTAGCAATTAACTTGGCCGGTTGAGCTTGCTCGTATAAGATGCGATACACCGCTTCAGTAATTGGCAGTTCTACTTTATACTTTAAGTTGGCTTCGTAGATGCATTTCACCGAATAATACCCTTCGGCAATCATGTTCATTTCTAACTGTGCTGCTTTTACCGAATACCCTTTGCCGATCATTAAACCAAAAGCACGGTTGCGACTAAATTGCGAATAAGCCGTTACCAATAAATCACCCAAATACGCACTGCCATTAATATCGCGCGTGATGGGATGTACGGCATCCACAAAGCGTTTTATTTCTTGAATGGCATTGGCCACTAATACAGCCTGAAAATTATCGCCATAACCTAGGCCGTGACAAATACCACTGGCCACAGCAATTATATTTTTCATAACGGCTGAAAGCTCGGTACCAAAAATATCTTCGGTAACATGCGTGTGTATAAAACGACAGGTAAACAATTCAGCTACTGCAGCCGCTTGAGCTGTATCCGGACAACTAAAAGTAAGGTAACTTAGTTTTTCTAACGCAACTTCTTCAGCATGGCAAGGCCCGCTGATAACTACAAATTTTTCGAATGGAACAGCAAAGTATTTTTTAAAATATTCGGCTATAATTAAGTTTTCATCCGGATCGGGTATCATACCTTTAATAGCGGAAATAACGGTTTTGTTTTCGAATGCATCCGGAGTAACTCCCGCTAAACTGTTTCGCAAAAAAGCGGATGGTGTAGCCGCAATAATCCAATCGGCTGCCGCAATGCATGAAGCTGCTGTGGTGTGAAATTGTATTTTAGAAACCGGCAATAAAGCACTGCTGATATAATCCGGATTGTGATGAAACTGTTGAATATGATTAATCACTTCCTGGCGACGAATGAACCAATGCAGCTCGACCTGTTGTTCAGCCAAAATTTTAATGATTGCTGTGGCCCAACTTCCGCTACCTATTATACCAATTTTTTTCATTGCGTTTGCTTTGGCGCTAATTTACTGCCAATAACTGAAAAGTAAAGTTTTTTATTGTAAGTTCAACAACAAGGAAAAAAGCATTTTATTTTTCGATTCTTTCCCTACTTTTACATCGTGATGTGGAAAGAGCGGGTGAGATCATATTTTACTTTTAGTAAAGCCGATAGGCTAACCATTCCTATTTTATTGTTGCTTATTCTTTGCATCAATACCCTTCCGCCGCTTTTATCCGATTATTTTTATCAGCCCATCAGCCCCGAATTAGTTGCTGCTATACCCGAATCATCCCCAAACGATAGCGCCGCTGCACCTGTTACAGAAGAAGAACCTATAAGTGCTACACCAGCATTTAATACGCCTTTGCAATACCATGCCTTCGACCCCAATACCGCAAGTAAAGCCGAATTAACAGCCATGGGGTTTGCCAATGCCAGTATTCAACACCTGTTGCATCACCGCAATAAATTTCCGTTTCGTTACAAAGAAGACTTGAAACGCATCAACGGCATCGACTCACTTACCTATCTTGAATTGGCTGCCTATATTCAACTGCCCGAAAAACCAATTTACAAGCCCTTTACGTCAACGCCATTTACAGCCAAATCACCAAAGCCTATTCAACTAGTCGATATCAATACAGCCGATACCAGTACCTGGATTGCCTTGCCGTATATCGGTTCTAAAATGGCCCGTCGCATTGTGGCTTACCGAACTAAGTTGGGGGGCTTTATTAAGCTCGAGCAAGTCAAAGAAGTATATGGTTTCAGCGACAGTACTTTTTTATTGTTACAAAATCGTTTGCAACTCAGTTCTGAAAATGTCAATACCCTAAATCCCAATACAGCCGATTATGCTACCTTAAAAGCACATCCTTATATTGGTGCGGCATTGGCTCAAGCCATAGTCAATTTCAGGCAACAGCACGGACCATTTAAAACCTGCGACGAGCTGCTTCAAATCCGCATAATAGATCAGACGCGCTTAGCTAAACTGCGGCCTTATTTAAAGACGGATTAATTATTCAATCCAAATGCTATCTTTGCGGCTCTAAAAATCTACTTTATGCCAAATTTCGGAGCGACAGAAAATCAACAAATGATTACTGCAACCATTAAAGACTTTGCAGCAAAACACATTAAGCCTTTTGTGATGGAATGGGATGAAGCACAACATTTTCCAATTGATTTATTTAAAAAATTGGGAGAAATGGGTTTAATGGGTGTTTTAGTTCCTACTGAATATGGTGGAAGCGGTTTTGGTTATGTAGAATATTATACGGTTGTATCTGAAATAGCGAAAGTTTGTGGCTCAATCGGTTTGTCGGTTGCTGCACATAACTCCTTGTGTACCGGACATATCTTACAGTTTGGTAATGAAGAACAAAAGAAACGTTGGTTACCAAAATTAGCCACTGCCGAATGGATTGGCGCCTGGGGCTTAACAGAACCGAATACCGGAAGTGATGCCGGCAACATGAAATGTGTGGCTAAACAAGATGGTAATGATTGGGTAATTAATGGTACGAAATGCTGGATTACACACGGTAAATCAAGCGATATTGCCGTAGTAATTGTTCGTACAGGGGAAGTTGGTGATAGTCACGGTATGACTGCAATGGTTGTAGAACGTGGCACTCCGGGCTTTACAGCAGGTAAGAAAGAAAATAAATTGGGTATGCGTGCCAGCGAAACTACCGAAATGATATTTGATAATTGCCGCATTCCGGCTACCAATATTTTAGGTAAAGTAGGCGATGGTTTTATTCAATCAATGAAAGTATTGGATGGTGGCCGTATTTCGATAGCCGCTTTATCTTGCGGTATTGCTAAAGGTGCTTACGAAGCGAGTATTCAATATGCGAAAGAACGTCATCAATTTAACCAACCCATTGCGAATTTTCAAGGTATCAGCTTTAAATTAGCCGATATGAAAATGAAAATCGAAGCGGCTGAATTATTGACTTTACAAGCTGCCGACATGAAAAACAGAGGCGAAAAAGTAACCAAAGAATCGGCTTTTGCTAAATATTATGCATCGGAAATTGCTGTAGATTGTGGTGAAGATGCGGTGCAAATTTTTGGCGGATACGGTTATACCAAAGACTTCCCGGTTGAAAAATTTTGGCGCGATGCTAAATTATGCACCATCGGCGAAGGAACCAGTGAAATTCAAAAATTGGTTATTGCCCGCGAAGTTTTAAAAGGATAATAACTTAACTAATTATAAAAAAGGACGATTACCAATTGGTGATCGTCCTTTTTTTATGGGTTTTCTGGAAGGTGGATGCCTAAATACAGCTCGACCTTATTAGCAAAAATCGCGCTCTCCCATTCTACCCCCCGTTTGAACTTATTTTGTTCGATCACCACGCTATTTTGTTCACATGTCAACTTATTAAGCTCACGTTTGAACTTATTAGGCTGACGCGTCAACTTATTTTGCTCGCTTTTGAACTTATTAGGCTGGCGCGTCAACTTATTTTGCTCGCTTTTGAACTTATTAGGCTGGCGCGTCAACTTATTTGTCTCGCGTTTGAACTTATGGGGTAACTGCGGTATACTATTTTAGTACAGCGGTACTCTATTTTAGTACAACGGTACTCTATTTTAATACAGCGGTACACTATTTTAGTACAGCGGTACACTATTTTGGTACAGCGGTAATCTATTTTAATACCGCGGTACACTATTTTGGTACAGCGGTACTCTATTTGGGTACAGCGGTATACTATGAACCTACCGCTGTAACTTAAAGGGTTACTTCGCTTAGTTTTGCTTTTCTAAAAAAGTGGAATTAACAACCGCTAAAAGCAAAATACCTTTGCATGGTAATAGCTAGATTAACGGCTTAAATGCTAATCATTTACACCCAATTTGCCTTGCTAATTTCCTTGAAATGGCTGCTTTTTGTTTCAACAAACCGATATTTTTCGGCTGCTTATTCTACCAATTACCCCAAAGCTTGCGCTAAATCGGCAATCAAATCATCTACATCTTCAATACCCACACTTAAACGTATTAATGAATCGCTCAGTCCGTTTTTTAAACGTTCTTCACGCGGTATAGAAGCATGTGTCATGGTTGCAGGATGGTTAATCAACGACTCTACCCCACCCAAGCTTTCGGCCAAAGCAAATAAATGCGTTGAACTCAATACTTTTTTAGCAGCCTCTACACTTTCATCTTTCAATTCAAAACTCATCATTCCCCCAAAACCACGCATTTGTTTTTTAGCGATGACATGATTCGGATGTTCTTCAAAACCACTCCAATACACCTTTTTCACCTTCGGATGCGCCTTTAAATAATGGGCTATCTTTTCTCCGTTTTCGCAATGGCGTTGCATACGCACATGTAAGGTTTTAATACCTCTTAAAACCAAGAAACAATCAAACGGTCCGGGTACTGCCCCGCAACTTTTTTGAATAAAATACAATTGTTCGCGTAAAGCATCACTGTTCATCACTAAGGCTCCCTGAATCACATCACTGTGTCCGCCCAAATATTTAGTAACCGAATGCATCACGATATCAGCACCCAAATCCAAAGGGTTCTGCAAATACGGTGTGGCAAAAGTATTATCCACACATAATATAATACTATGCTGCTTTGCAATAGCCGATAAAGCTGCTATATCGCAAATGTTCATTAAGGGATTAGTTGGCGTTTCTACCCACAATAATTTGGTATTGGCATTAATGTACGGGCGAATATTTTCGGCGTCCTGCATGTTCACGTAATGAAACTTAATACCAAATTTCTCAAACACTTTGCTGAACAAGCGATAGCTGCCACCATACATATCGTTGGTGCAAATCACTTCATCACCAGGTGCCAATAACTTAATAACGGCATCAGTTGCTGCTACTCCACTGCTGAAACTCAATCCGTGTTTACCGTTTTCAATAGCTGCTAAGGCTGCTTCTAATTGGGTACGTGTAGGATTCTGACTGCGTGCATATTCGTAGCCTTTGTGTACCGCAGGAGCTTCCTGTACATAAGTGCTGGTTTGAAAGATGGGAGTCATTATGGCGCCGGTAGTTGGATCCGGAAATACGCCTGCATGGATTAATTTAGTAGCTAATTTCATGTTTTTGAGTGATTATTGGGCAAAAATAGACTTATTCGCTTAATGTCTCTTGATTCGCATCAAGAAATTTAAAGTTCCAACTTTATTTTAAACCTGTGGCGCTTTCCTTATTAATTCCGCTTATGAGTTCTTACTTTTGTCGCCGATTTAACCAAAAATGAAAATATCCGCTTCCATCTATAGTGCTGCAAATAAGCCTTTAGCTGATTTAGTCGCCGAACTGGATCAGCATGAAGTCGACTATTTTCATGTGGATTGCAACGATAATACCAAGGTGTTTGATGATATTGCCTATTGCAATGCCCATTCTACCACCCCTATCGATTTACACATCATTGCCGATAAGCCTGAATCGTATTTTGATGCGATTCGTCAAGCGCGCATTAAACAAGTATCGTTTCAATTCGAAAACTTTCATAGCCCTATAGCTTTTCCAAGTGATTTGCATTGTGAAATCGGCTTGGCCATTACCTCCAATACACCGGTGGAAGCCTTCGAAGCATATAAAAACACTTGCTCTTACGTGCTACTCATGACTACCACTCCCGGACAATCGGGTGGTAAATTTGATAAAAACACTTTTCGCAAAATTCGTCAGTTTCAAAAAGCATATCCCGATAAAAAAATACAAGTGGATGGTGGGGTAAATGCCGAAGTAAGCTTTATTCTGCGCAATTTGGGTGTTGATTCAGCCGTAGTAGGTTCTTATTTATTCAGCAAAAACTATGTAGGCGCCGCCTTGCTCAATTTGAAAAAAGAAGTGGTAGGCTCGCATTATTTGGTGCAAGACTTTATGCTCTTGTTGGATGAGTTGCCGGTATTGCAAGCTGCTCAATTGAGCTTTGCCAATGCCTTACAAACCATCGAAGATTATAAAATGGCTTTTGTACTTGTTGTTAACGAACAAGGTGTTTTGCAAGGACTTATCAGTAATGCCGATGTACGCCGGGGTCTGTTAAAAAACATCCATCAACTCAATCAAATCGACGTAGCCGATTGTATTAACCTACAACCACGCTGCATTACAACCGATAAAACAATATACGACCTCTTATTGTTTATCAAACAATCCGCCTTCCCGATTCAATATTTACCGGTTGTTGATGAAAACCGTCTGTTGAAAGGCGCTTTATTATTTACTAATTTTATTAAAGGAGAATTATAAAACATGATTATACATTTAAAATCGAACATCAGCCTTGCCGAATCTGAAAAAATTGCTCACGAGTTAGAAGCCATGCACTACCACAATGGTACGCATGCCATTTTAATTACCGCATCGGCTGTTAAAGAATTACCGGCTGCTGTAGCAGCTATTAGCGACGGACATTGGGCTATGGATAGCGATATACAATTGGCTTCTACTAAATACCGTTCTGAATTACGCAGCATTCAATGGGGAAATACAACCATTGGCGGCAACAGCAATAATACGGTAGTTATTGCCGTACCTTGCTCGGTTGAAAGTTGGGAACAGATTACGCAAAGTGCCGAAATGTTAAAATCATTAGGCATTAATACTTTGCGTGCGGGTTGTTACAAACCACGAACTTCTCCTTACAGCTTTCAAGGCTTAGGTTTAGAAGGTTTAAAAATGTTGGCTAAAGTGCGCGAACAATATGGTTTAAACATCATTACCGAAGTAAAAGATTCATCGCATGTAAATGAAGTGATTGAATATTCCGACATCATACAAATAGGTGCTAAAGCCATGTACGATCAAAGTATTTTACGTCGCTGTGGTGCTGCTCGTAAACCGGTATTATTGAAACGCGGGTTCGGTACTACCTTACAAGAGTTTGTACAAGCAGCAGAGTTTATTTTAAGTGGTGGTAACGAACAAGTAATTTTATGCGAACGCGGTATTCGCACCTTCGAAACAAAAACACGCTTCACTTTCGATTTATGCGGTGCAGCTTATTTAAAGTACAATACCAATTTACCGGTAATCCTCGATCCAAGTCATGCGATGGGATATTCGTATGGTGTTCCCGATTTAGCAAAAGCATCTGTAGCCTTTGGTTGCGATGGTTTATTAATCGAAGTGCACCCTAATCCGAAAGTGGCAAAAAGCGATGCGTCACAACAATTGGATCATCCAACCTTTACCAAATTACACGGCGAAATGAAAACGATTGCTGCTGCAGTTGGCCGTCATTTAATGTAATTTAAGGATTTAATTTATTGGGATAAAGTGCTCCACTAGGTTTTGCAGGGTAGTTAACCAGGGGCAATTATTACAAGCAGTATAGTTTATAGTATATGAACTGTTGCGAATATTGCTTGTAACAAAAATAAATCCATATTTAATGACTTAGTACCTTCAAAGCAACTGGTACTACTGCTTTAGCCCATAAGGCATACTGTTCTTTACTGGGGTGCAAATGATCACTTGCTAATAAATTAGGTAAAGGAAGCCTTGAAAGTGCTGTTATAGAAACAAAAGCAATGTTTTGGCTTTCGCAAATGCGTTGCTGAGCTGCATTATAGGCATCAATTGCTTTGGCTATGGTGGCTGGGTCTTTTCCTTCATTAACTGC
>JAHEYX010000086.1:2347-10081 GCA_023251415.1 Chitinophagales bacterium | reverse complement strand
GGCCGCATTTATCTCCTCGATAACATTTTTAATTCGTATCCATCTTTAGAACAGCATCCTTTAATCTGCCAGTTTAAAATTGCAATTAGAGTAGAAGTAATTCAAAAACTATGAAACTGTACCTTCGAATGTACTGAATTAACTAGTTCACAATCATGTTGAAGCAATAAAACAACCCAAATTGAACCTTTAACAAATCCATAAAATTTCTCCCTTATCGGTCTCAATTCTAAAAGCGACGGCTTCAAGGCTCAGCGCATTCTCTATACTTGCGGCAATGCTTGGTTTATAAGTTG
Source organism: Chitinophagales bacterium (assembly GCA_023251415.1). Lineage (GTDB taxonomy): Bacteria > Bacteroidota > Bacteroidia > Chitinophagales > CAIODY01 > JAHEYX01. The sequence continues at coordinate 9,785 of JAHEYX010000086.1, read as the reverse complement.
AATCGTACAAACATAGTAGCTGTAAATCTTGAAAAATAACAAATACCTTATATTCAAAATGACTTTAAACCTTCGATCTAAGTACCCGAGTAAGTTTTCTATACCCTATACGGGGCCCACTCCAATAGAATCACAATTCGAATAGACACTAATAACCTTGGTCCTCACCTTATTAGTGTCGGCTTCAAGGTGCTGAGCATCCCCTAAAACAGCAGCGATACTTGGTTTACTTGTTTAGCACTATTAATGTGGTTGTAGAATACCTTGGCAAAGTATATTCTAAACCTTATCAAAATAGCTCCAATTAATAAATTCGAGTATCAACGCATTTACTAAATACCCTAAAAGTGTCCGGTTCAAGTAGTATAAGCTACCCTACCGACGCTAATAACCTTGGCAACCACCTTATTAGTGTCGACGTCAAGGTGCTGAGTATCCCCTAAAATTATTGCGAAGCTTGGTTTGGATGCTCCAAGTAACAAAATTGTCAGTTGCACCTACTTTGAAAGTACCGGCACTATACTTTACTAGTATGTCGGATGCTTAAATTTGAGTACTCGTACTATTATTAAATAGGGGTAAAGTAACTTTCTCGAGTAGTCAAGCAACTAATGGGGATTCCAATAAGGTATTTACCGACTCTTTTAGTGTTGGCGCCAAGGTTCTGCGTGTATTTTTTGAGTGCGCGATGCTTGACAGGGTTACTCTAACCAACAAAATTGTCAGTTGAGGTGATTTAGTCGAGCAAATAATGCTCAACGTTGAGTAAATGAGGGGCAATTTTGAGGGGCGGGGGTTATTTTAAAGTGCAGGAATTTATATAAGGAGAAATATTTAAAAAAGTATATTTGTTTAAAGCATAAAAAAACATCAGCATAAGTTAGTTAGCATCTATGCTAAAAGACAACCTTCCATTAAAAATAATACGAATAAAACTAGAAAATAGTAACTTTACTCGCATAAATATACGCTAAGTAATGGAATACCAAATTAACCAGTTAAGAGAGTACTCTTCTTTGTTTTCTAGAAATGAAGCTCTTTCTTGGCTAAAAATGGACTTCACTTCTATCAACTATAAAATTGAAAGATATGATAAAAAATGGTTGAAGCATCAAAACACAACTTATTTAGACTATCTAAAACACATATATTCTATTCTAGCAGACCATTATCAAAATGAATACATTTTCAAAAATGAATTCTTAAATACTTGGCTTATAAAAGAACTTGGGGAGACAAATTCTCAAATATTTAGTGAGTTCAGAGTGGGCAACTCTATTGCAGATTTAGCCATGTTCAATGGTTGTTCAAAAATTTTTGAGATAAAAACAGAATTTGATAGTGATTCGCGATTAACATTACAACTTCAAAACTACGAGAAGGCATTTAATCAGATATTTATAATTATTCCTAAATCAAAATTAAGCCTCTATGAGAAACAAGAAGTTTCAATTGGAATTATTATTTATGACCCTAAGAACAACAATTCATTTTCGCTTCATCGCAATGCAAATGCAAATTTTGAAATAGAGCCTTCAACTATTATGTCAATATTGCATACAAATGAATATAAATCAATTGTTAAAAATCACTTCGGTTATTTGCCTCAAATGACAAGCTTTAATCAGTATAAAATTTGTAGTGAATTAATTCATGAAATCCCGTTAATTGAATTAAATAGGCTTTTCATTAATACAATGAAAAAAAGAAGCTCAAGCAAGGCTTTATCACTAAGATATTACAAAGAGTTTAATCAGTTGTTTTTAGCACTTAAAATGAATCGAAATTCAAAAGATAAAATGATAGAATCATTAAAAACAACTATTCAAATTTAGAAATATGTACTATCCATTTTTAAGAGCAAGACAATTTGAACTATTAGCTTTAAGGGAGTTAGCTTCAGAAGGGGCTACACAAGGAGTCATAGTTCCTATTTTAGAACCTGTTAAAGAAACTCACACCAATTTAAACTTAGCACATACGGTTTTCAATGATACAGAACAACGTGCTTATCTTGTTGTTAATCCAAAGTTCGGTGAACTTGCAGGAGATAGTGATTTTTATATTAAATATATCGTTGATTTAAATAATGAAGTGTTTTTGCCTGCATTTCATTACAGAAATAATGCTGGATATATAAATCATAGTATAAAGCATTTTGGATTAACCAACTGTATGCTTATCTGTGAAAATGATATTGAGGGAGATGATGCAAATTTCAAAACATTAGCTGAACTAACTGAAGTCAGTCACATTACTGTTAATGACCCGGGCAGAAACAGATCTTTAAACAGGTATATACGAGGGTTAAAGAAAGGCTTCATTAGGCTTGATGACTTATTTGAAAAAAAAGATAGAAATAGTGATTTCCTTAGCATCTCAGAACATAGGTTTTCAGAAGAACATATCCATTATTCCGAAGAAGGTTTTGAAGGATTTTCAGATTATACTGTTTTACCAAGTGATTTTGTAGAAGGAGGAAGTACTCCAAGAGCAGTTGTAATTCATTTGACATATTTAACACCTAATAAAGAAATTTGGATTAGACATTTTACATCAGAAACCAATGATTCAATTTCCAACGTTCAAGGTAAGTTTGCAGAGGCAGCGGCTAAAACTGTAAATTATTGTAGACAGAGTAACCTATCTAATTCAGCGATTACTGAATTAGAAGCTTATTTTGACACCCAACATTATCCCGGTTTAGGAACGGTGAAAAAACTATCAATCAAGAATCATTTATTGGTGCTAAGTGATTTTTTAAGAAAAAGATAATTTTATGAAGATTTGTGCAAGTTGCTTTTCTGACAGAGAGCTTAAAGGATTTATTTCAACTTCAAAAGAATTAGGAGATTGTGTCGTTTGTGAATCTAAAAATCAACCTCTTCTAGACATCTCTGAACTATTTGATTTTTTTCAAGCGTTAATAAAAAATTTCAAGCTTGATATTTATGGAGCGACTTTAAATTCAAGACTTACATTCCAATGGAGTTTTTTCAGCTCAAAAGATACAAGCATAAAAATTCTGAGTTATGTTTTGCCAAATTTAAAAACAGATATAGATTCACCATACAGGAGTGTTGAATACATAGATGAAATTATAGAAAATTACAAGCATTGGGACATTCTGAAAAAGGATTTGAAGTGGAAAAATAGATATGTAATTAATATCGAGCGTTTGGAGGATTTGGGTTGGGATGGTTTTTTTAACACCCAATTCGAACTAAAAAAAGAAACACCTTTATTTCGTGCAAGATTACATCATAAAAGTGGTTTACAAGCCTATGATCCTAAAGATATGTATTGTCCTCCAGAAAAAGAAATTGCAAATGGAGGAAGGGCTAATCCATTAGGAATTCCATTTTTATATTTGAGCGATAATCCAGAGACAGTTCTTTACGAAGTAAGAGCATCCTATTTGGACGAGTTGAGTGTTGGGACTTTTAAATTAAAACCTGAATTTGAATCAATTAAACTAGTCGACTTTACGGAAGAAACTTCACTTTATCAATCAGATTATAATCGGATAACTGATACTATAAAGTCTAAAATATTAAGAGTCAAAATTGGTAATGATTTATCAAAGCCAATGCGGAGGTATGACAGTGAATTAGAATATATTCCAACGCAGTTCATTTGTGAATTTATTAAAGTTTATACGGGTGTTCATGGTATTCGCTTTAATAGTTCATTACACCCGAATGGGAAAAATGTGGTTCTGTTTGACCAAAATTTATTGACTTGCATATCTGTAAAGAAAGTAAAGATAAATTCCGTTAATTTACAAGGAATGGAAATAAAGCACTAGTCGCCATTTGAATATACCACCGCTTCCACATTACAGAAGAGTAACACTTCGCAGACAACTCCTGACAGCTAGACCAAGTTATGCTAATTTATTCTCCAAACTATAGCTCATCTTCCAAATGTATTAATTCTACTAATACACAACTCTTCCGCAGCACAAACAACTAATTTCTTACTTGGCAATAGTATCCCTTTTGTGTTTAATATTTGTACGATTAGTGCTTCTAAAACAGCTTTCCATTTAAAGCAGCTGTTATTGACCTTTGAGTAACAGCTATTGAATTACTTCAATAAATAAAACTACCGGAGTTTGCACAATGGCTTTGCAAAAAAGTATCGGCTAGCGCTTAGCATTGGGATTAATTAGCGTATACTACCAATAGAAAAATCTTGAATAGTAGAATACAACTGGTTAAAACGGCCCAATAGCACCCGATTGCCAAAACAATACACTTTCATCTTTAAGCCACCAGTTAATACCATCTTGTGAAAAGATAATCCGTCCATCACATTTTATGGTTACTGCTTGTAAGAACCAACCGCCACTTGCGCCATCTTTATCCTTCTCTATTCTAATATTTTTAATAGCATTATAGCTTAAGCCTCCGCCATCAAAAGTAAAAGTATCAGTTTTGCCTCGCTCAAAATTGTTTTCTTTATTATCCAACAAATAGCGTTTACCACCAATCGCTAAGTACACATTGTCATCGGTGCCGGCTTTACTTACATCACCGGTTTTAATTATTGCAGTTATGGAACCAACATAAGTGACCGGTTTGGGAGGTACTACTACCGGAGGCGGGCCTTGAGGTGGAGCTACAGGTGCGGCAATAAAAATAGGTGGTGATGTCCATTCTAAACCGGTTGAATTAGAAAGCCAAGTATTGATTTCAGCGTTAGCATAAATCATTTGATTATTTGAGCTGTCAGCACATTCTACAAACACTTCAATTCCTTGCAAGTACCATGCACCGAAGTTGCCATCATGAGCTTTTACAATTTTAAAACCGGTTATATCATACAGATGCATAGGTGTAACGGAGGGAACGAGTAAAGAAAAATTATCGGCTTTTCCTTTTTCAAATGAATCGCCATTAGTTGAATTAAGAAAAAATTGTTGATGCCCGATAATTATTCTCACTTGGTCATCTGTACCGGCTTTATTTAAATTTCCGGTAGTAATATTAACAATAATTGCTTTTACAGCATCGGTGTTTGCATTGGCCGGTATAGTTGAAGGCGATCCTGAAGGGTCGGCTAAGGTAATAGTATGTATCCAATCATAGCCGGTATCTTTGCTTAGCCACATATTATCTACCACGTTACTATCCCAAACTAAAGTATTGTTGAGCCACACTTTTACCTGAGCAATTTGCCACCCCCCATAAGCCCCATCTTTACTTTTAGAGATGGTAAAACTTTCTACAAACCTAAAGTGTAAACCACATCTAGGTTCGAGCATAAATTCATCAAATGCACCCTTTTCAAAATTGTTTTGCTTATTATCCAATTCCCAAGTTTCACCTGCCATGCTAAAATATACTTTATCATTGGTGCCGGCATTGTGTTGTGTACCGGTAGTTATTTGCACTTTAATCGAATTAATTAATGAGGCATCAATCAATACATCGTCGGCCGCCGGAGTTAATTTCAAAATAGAACTACTGTTGGTTAAGGGAATAGTATTCGTTGCTTGAACAGTACCTTGGGCTGTTACATTTTTTACCGCAATAGCTGCAACTAACCAAGTACTGCTTTCTGACAACCAGCATTGGGGCGAGCCATCAAAAATAATTTTCCCTTTAAAATAAACCACAACTCGTTCTAGCTTCCAGCCACCATCTTTGCCATCTTTTGCTTTTCTTAGAAGTATTCGCTTAATGTCTTCCCCTTTTAAACTTTCATCCCAAATAGCGTAACCATCTCTATAACCCGGCTCGCGATCATCGCCATCGTTTTCTAATTTATATTGTTTATCACCAATATCTAACCATACATCATCAGTAGTTCCTGCTTTGGCTTCGTCAGCAGTGAATGTTTCAATAAAAAGGTGTGACCAACCTAAATGACCTTTAGAATAATTGCAAAGTTTATATACATTTTGGCTTCTCATCAAACAACTGCGTCTTGGTAATGAGCAACCGGATACATTAGCATTCGGAATTTTATCAACCCCTATCAATTTATTGCAAGAATCAGTTGTTACATCATCCTTTTTATATTCGTCTAAAGGACCAAATAAATGGCAAATTTCATGAGCAAAAACCCAATGCAAATCATTAAAAGGATTTCCACACCAATTCTCTTCTTTTGAAACATGTTTTGCCATTCTAATGGTCTTTGGAAACGCAGATAAATCGTTTGGATAAGCACTTCCTCCCCAACTACTTTTGTAAGCTGAAATAAAAATTAAAATGGCATAATCTGAAGCATCCTCTACTTGCATTTTTAAACGGTATTGATTTGCTGCCGTTTTATATTGTGAACCTTGAATTCCTGGATTTTCGTTATATAAAATTGTACCGGGAGGCACAAGTTTTTTAACTGCCGGATAGCGCCAATAGTTATCATAAGCTTGTTTATCTTCACCATCAGTTATATCCTCCCTGTCGGCTGCTATATCCAATTTCACAAATTCAGTTTCATGAAATATCCAAGATAAGTTTTTGGCAGGATGTTGTTCGCTTAAGGCCGTTGTTGCTTCATGCAATTTACCCTCCAGTTGTAATCTGGTAGAATCCTGAAATTGAGCTTTAGATTCCTTTTCCGATTCAACAAAAATAACCCTTACCGATACGGTACCTGTCATTTTCCAATTAACTGGATCTGTTAAAGTTGGTGTTTGATCGGTACCGGTGACTGGTGGCGATTGATCGGCTGAAACACTAGTGCTGTTTACTGAAGGTGCCTTCAAAGAACTTGCTGCCGTAACGTTGGAAGCAGGATTATTAAACTGAGGGGTATTAGGTTCAATAGCTCTATGCACCGTTTCATCAGTAATGATGTACGGAATTTTTTGATTGAATGAACTATTTTTTTTATTGCCTGTAAATCTTGTATTCCAACTATTAGCAAGGACTTTCTGTTTTTCATTCAAGGTTGCTAAAACATCAAGGGTTGTTTTTGTTGACAAGTGAAGTTGAAACAAATTAGAAGCCATCAATACAAGGGCTTCATCGGTATTGGCCAATACCTGAATGCCCAAGCCAGGATGAATAGTAGCAACTACTAATTTATTTTTTCGTGCAGTTGCAATTGCTTGTTGCTGTGTTGTGGGTGCAGCATCTTTAAAAAAGAACAAACGTGCAATGGAATTAGAAGCGGGGTTAATAGGCATAAGGGAATGAGGTTTAATAGATGTGGGGGGATAAACAGGGTTACAGCTAAGGCTTATAAAGTTGTTGAGCTTATGGGATTGCGTTGTGGTTTAAGTATAATGAATGTATATTTTGGTTACTTGTGAACGATTGGAAAGTTTAGGATAGTTTAAAGATATACTTTTTTATTTTAAACTATAATTAATTAAATAATTTTTTAATCAAAATACACTTGCACTTTACTTATATAGAATTCGATAGAAAATCTCAGCGGGCAAAGCTTAAACAGATACTTCCCCCTAATTATCATTAAT
>JAHEYX010000086.1:0-2296 GCA_023251415.1 Chitinophagales bacterium | reverse complement strand
ACTATTATACTAGCTACTGCTGTTGAATTAATATCATGTTGAATTAAATATTTTTATTAGATTTGATGAGTGGGATAGAAATTAATAAAAGTGGTAAAACAACCCTGTTATGAGAAATCTAAAATTCAAGAGTATACTATTATTCATACTTTTTAATTCAATAAATCTAAAAGCCCAGCCTCAATACACCAATTTATATTGGAAAGTTGGCCGCCATACTGCAATTGATTTTAGAAGCGGTACCGCAACCATGGATTTATCTGATAATTGTACAAGTACGATTGGAACAACTTATACTCAAATTTCTGATAGAAACGGGCAAGTGTTGTTTTATAGCAATGGTATTGCCATCTATAATAAGAATGATCAATTTGTGCCTAATGCTGATACTATTGGATATGGGTATTTTACAGATCAATATGTTGGCTTAGATTTTAATCCATTATTTAAGGCAGCAGTCTTTGTACCTGACCCGGCTGACACAAATATGATTTATCTATTTTATGAAAATATGCATTCAGAAGTTGATGGTTCATATATGCCAAGCAAACTATTTTATTGTAAATTAGATAAAAGGATGAATAACGGAAATGGCGGATTAGTATTTAAAGACCACATAGCCATATCTAATGATACCTTATCAGGAGGTGAAGTATTAGCCATTAAACACGGCAACGGGAAAGATTGGTGGATCATTACTCGAAAATTTAAGAGCAATAAATACTATATTACATTGGTTGATGAAACGGGTGTACACACCACCAATCAAATTATCGGAAACGCTTATACTTTTCCATATGCATTTAATGGGTTTTGTGCTGCATCGCCTAATGGAGAGGAATTGGCTTTTGAAATGGAATCGTATCAAAGCACTCCCAATTATTTACCAAGTGAAATTTCAATAGTACATCTCGATCGTTGTAATGGTGCATTGAGTAATTATCGACAATTGTATTTTCCGAATGTTAGTGATACAATTTTCTTATCAGCTTTGTGCTTCTCATCAAATAGTAAAATATTGTATGGTCATGACCTGTATGATTTTTACCAATTTGATTTAACTGCTTCAAACCTTATGGCTAGTAAAACACATGCAATTCACTATCATGATCCTAATCCAACTCCAATGGCAAACATGGCATTGGGCCCAGATAATAAAATTTATATTTCACATATTAGTAGTAATCAATACATGCATGTAATAAACAATCCTGATGTATTAGGGAGTGGATGCAATTTTACGCCAAACATTTTCAATTTTGGTGGTTTTGGTCATTGGCATGATGGTGGTGATTTAAATATTCCAAATTACTCCTTAGCACCCGTTGCTCCTTGTGGCAACGTCGGCATCAACGAAACCCCACCATTAGCAACATTAGAAATTTATCCGAATCCAAGCAGTGGTCAAACAAAAATTACGGTACCTGCCAACACCATTCAATTAAATGTATTTAATGGTATAGGGGAGTTAATAGCACAATATAATAATCCATTAAAGGCTATCGAGCTTAACACCACCACCTTTGCAAAAGGCATGTATTTGGTTGAAGCCCTAAAATCAAACGGCAAGAAAGAAGTGGGGAAAATGATAGTTTCTAATTGATAATGGAATTAAAAGAAAGGAATTCTTCTAAAACAAAAACATCATCGGGCTTTAGCCCAAGAACATTCTTTATATTATAGGTTTATATTCCTAATTTGAATTCTTGCTTTAAACAAAGCTTACGTTATTAAGGTTTCGTTCAATTAACCGAAATTATTCGCTCTTACTTCAGATTGTTTTCTCAACTATCTTCTTACTTTCTTTGTCTTAATACAAAGAAAGTAACAAAGAAAAATCAAGGCTGTAGAATTATTTCGATTAATCTACACTTTCGCTTTAGGCAAAAGAAACAAGGCAGATGACCGGTATTCCACAAACCGAGTTAGGAAGCTGCTGGTGTTTCTTTTCGCTTGAGGCTCGCCCATAAAGACGAAAGCGTGATTAATTGACGAAATAATTCTAAGGCCAACATTTGCTTCCACGAAAACATTTTTAATTTGTATCCAACTTTAAAGCCACTGCTTTTAATCATTACTAATTATTTAATACAACAAGTGGTGATAGCGTTGAAATCAAGGAGGAACTAACAGCACTCTAACCAACTGAGCTAATATTCTCATTCAACTCTTGAACAAAAAAAAAGACCACCTCACGTTTTGCGGGGTGGTCTTTGTAGCTCCTGCTTCAGGACTTGAACCTGAGACCCTCTGATTAACAGTCAGATGCTCTAACCAACTGAGCTAAGCAGGATTG
>JAHEYX010000414.1 GCA_023251415.1 Chitinophagales bacterium | reverse complement strand
AAACCATTTCATTGTTTCAACCCAATGGAACCTTGCAAAGTAGTTTAGCGATTAATTGTCCAACCTATGATGTTAGCACCGGTTTATTACCAAATGGTTCTACCACTAAAACGTTCTTTCAACCCTCCACTCCGGCGGCTTCCAACAACGGTTCTACCGCTTTTACAAACATGGCCTTAGCTCCGGTTTTTTCAATAGCCAGTGGCATTTATTCTAGTCCGTTTACGGTTACCATTACTAATCCTAACTCCGGAGGCACTATTTATTATACTACCGATGGCAGTGACCCAACAACCGCTTCAACGCTTTATAACGGTACTGCAATTTCAATATTTGCTTCTACACCGTTACGTGCCCGAGTTTATGTAAATGGACTTTTGCCCAGTGTTATCAGTTCAGCTTCTTACTTTTTTAATATCAATCATGTTACGCCAATTATTTCGGTGATTACCGACAATGCTAATCTATATGGACCAAACGGCAATTTTGATAATCCCGGTCAAGATTGGCTAAAAGCAGCTTATGTGGAATATTTCGACTCTACCCCTGCACATCATTTGGTTTTTTCACAGGCCTCAGGTATGATACAAGACGGTGGTGCCGGTGGAAGTCGCTCTCAACCACAACATTCCTTCCGCTTAGAATTAGCCAATCCGGTGGTAGGCGCTAATCCAATTAATTACATGGTGATTCCGGATCGCCCGAATAGAACCCAATACAGTAATTTTTATATCCGTAATGGAAGTAACATGTATTTGGATTTCCCTTATAAAGATGCTGCTCAAGTTCAAATGATGGCCGGTGCTCCTATGAATGCTTATTATTCTGCTTATCGACCGGTTACCATTTATATTAACGGTCAGTATTTTGGCTTGTATGAATTACGTGAAAAATTTGATCAAGAATACTTCAAAACTTTAGACGGTGCTTCTAAAAGTAGTACCGAAATCTTATCCCTTAGCTATTTTTACAACAGTGTATTACGTGCAGTTGATGGTTCGGTGGATTCCTTTTATGCCGCATTTGCCAATTTAGATGCCTTAGCTACGAACGATACCTTGTATTGGGATAAAGCAGATCGATTTTTTGATATGAAGTATTATATCGATTATATTATCAGTGAATCGTGGATGGGTAATACCGATTGGCCGCAAAACAATATTAAAATTTACCGTTCTAATAAAACCAATAACCGTTATCGCTTTTGTACTACCGATGAAGAATTGGCAATGAATCCGAATGGGTGGACCGATTGTATGTTTGACCATATTGACTACATGATGTATCAACCTTTAACTAATCCATTTATCAGAATTTGGAATAAAGGTTTACAAAATGATCGATTCCGCGATTACTTTATTAATCGTTATGCCGATGTAATGAACACTACTTATGATACCACACGTTTAAAAGCCATTAATTCAAGACTGTTTTATTGGGCTGTACCTGAAATGGCCAATGAATACCTGCGTTGGGGCAATCCGAACACGATTAATGCGGAGTTGGCTAATTTCCATAATAACTACCAAATTTTTGATCAACAATTAGTGTGTCGTACCCCTCAAGTGCGCAATCAAGTGATCAGCCATTTTAATTTGACCAAAAAGATTGATTTAACTTTAGATGTATATCCTGCCGGTGCCGGTAAAATTCATATCAGCACTATTACTCCTGATTCCTATCCATGGAAAGGTGTTTATTTTGATGGTGTGCCTGTAAAAATAGAAGCTTTAGCTAATAGTGGTTTTCAATTCTTACATTGGGGTCAAAATGCGCAACTAGCAGACACTTTAAATGCTATTTATTTAGATACCATTCATTCGAATCTCACTTTTAAGGCTTATTTCAAGACTGTTCCGAATTATATTCCGAATTTAACTGACGAATTAAATAACTTTCAATTATACCCGTCCCCAGCCAGTTCGCATATCGTAATTCAATGTAAAGAAATGGCTTTATGTCAAGCCGGAACCTATACCATCGCAACATTAGCCGGACAACTCGTTAATAATGGAACCATTAACACAACGACCAATAAAACGAGCATTCCTGTAGATCAATTAAGCTCAGGAGTTTATATTGTTACTATTCAAAATGAAAGAGGCTGTAAGCAACATCTTAAATTTGTAAAATTGTAAGCATGCGAAATGTAGTTGTTATTTTACTTACGGTGATCTTGTTTTACAATTGCTCAACTACCAAAAGTCAACAATCAACCTCGCCAAATGAAAGTGCAGATGCCCTTTTTGAATTATTTAATTCGAAAAAAGCGTCTGCTGATTTGAAGTTTGGCAGTATCAGTATTTGCGATACCTGCACCATTGACGGAGAAATTCAATACTATCCCAAGCAGCTTTTAAAAAATGACACCTTACATGTTAGGGTTATTTTTAACAAGTTCGGTATAGCTGACTCGCTGCTCAATGACTTGAATTTTACGTCAATGAATAATCCTGAATTTAGCAATGCAAAAAAAATACACGGTCCGGATATTTATATGCAACAAAACTACAATACCAAATCAAGTAGCTATCAATTCATTCTTGAATATGCAGTAATACCTCTGGATACCGGCCTTGTAGTTATTGCCCCA
>JAHEYX010000413.1 GCA_023251415.1 Chitinophagales bacterium | reverse complement strand
AATGCTTTTGGTTCCTAAAAAACGGATGCGGAAGTTTTCTAATTCTTCAGCGCTTCTAATTTGTATGTGCTCGAGTTCCTGGGTATATTTTTCAACCAGATTTTTGAGGTGTTCCATGACTGCAAACTTAGTCATTCCCATTCAATTGCCCAATGCTTTATGTAAATAAGAATTAAATAGCCTTCTTCAAAGTTATTTTCAAAGTTTTGGGCTCACACGCTTGTTGTTCGAAGTTTATTTGATTAAGTTTGCGCACTCAAAAATATCTTATTATGCCTACTGCTTACAAACGTGTACTATTGAAATTAAGTGGTGAATCGTTGATGGGTGATAAAGAATTCGGAATTGACAATATTGTGGTTCAGCAATATTGTAAAGAAGTTAAACAAGCAGTTGATGCCGGCATTGAAGTGGCAATCGTTATTGGCGGTGGAAACATTTACCGTGGCTTAAGTGCAGCTGAAAATGGTATTGAACGCGTACAAGGCGATTACATGGGTATGTTAGCCACTGTAATTAATGGAATGGCTATCCAAAGCGGTTTAGAGCAAATAGGAGTAAAAACACGCTTGTTATCTGCCATCAAAATGGAGCAAATTTGCGAACCGTTTATACGTCGTCGCGCCATTCGTCACATCGAAAAAGGTCGTGTAGTGATTTTTGGAGCCGGAACCGGAAACCCGTATTTTACCACAGATACCGCTGCAGCATTACGCGCAGTTGAAATTCAAGCCGATGTTATCCTTAAAGGAACACGTGTTGACGGCATCTATACAGCAGATCCTGAAAAAGACAAAACAGCTACAAAATATACTGCTATCACCTACGATGAAGCGATTGCTAAAAACCTGAAAGTGATGGATATGACTGCTTTTGCGCTTTGCAAAGAAAACCATCTTCCAATTGTAGTGTTTGACATGAATACGCCGGGCAATTTGCAACGTGTTGTAATGGGTGAAACACTTGGAACCATTGTTCAATAATAATGCATGCCTTATGCGTTTATTCCTGATTTTACTGTTTTGCATCGGTGCAATTCTAACCAAAGGGCAATCAACAGTAGGATTGCAACTCAATTCTGCTGTTGCGTTTGATGGTTATACCTTAATGGCGCCTACTGCTAGCGATACTACCTTCCTATTAGACAATTGCGGCCATGTGGTGCACACTTGGACGAGCATATACAAACCTGGACAAGCCGCCTATTTGTTAGCTGACGGCTCATTGATTCGTACCGGAAATGTACAAAACGTTGATTTTACAGCGGGAGGACAAGGCGGAATAATTGAAAAAAGAGATTGGACCAATCACTTGACTTGGTCATTTCTATACTCCAATTCACAATATTGTACCCATCACGATATTAAAGTATTGCCAAATGGTAATATCATTGCCATCAGCTGGGAAAAGAAAGCTATTTCAGCTGTTTTAGCCGCTGGTAGAAATCCTGCAAAAACTGGTACTGACTTTTGGAGCGATAAAATAATCGAAATTCAACCTAACGGCCCTTCCTCCGGAACCATAGTTTGGGAATGGCATGCTTGGGATCACTTAATTCAACATTTCGACAGCACTAAAAGCAATTACGGCCTTATTACCCAATATCCGGAATTGATCGATTTGAATTTCTATAATTCCACAGCAGCGGATTGGTTACATGCCAATGCTATAGACTATAATCCGCAACTGGATCAAATCATTCTAAGTTCGCATAACCAAAATGAAATTTGGATAATTGACCACAGCACCACCACTGCCGAAGCTGCTTCTCATGCCGGTGGACAATGCGGTAAAGGAGGCGATTTGTTGTACCGTTGGGGTAACCCTGCTGCTTATAAACGTGGAGGCCCGGGTTTAAAAAAACTGTTCGGACAACATGATGCGCAATGGATTTCAGACACACTCGCAAAAGCCGGTAAAATTATTATCTTCAACAATGGGTTAAATCGTCCCGCCGGAAACTATAGTACTGTTGAAATTATTACTCCACCAATAACCGCAAACAATACCTACAGCATAACGCCAATGCAAGCTTATGGCCCAAGTGCTACTGATTTAACTTTGCCATCCACCCCGGATTTGAATTTTTATTCGAGCTATGTCGGTGGGGTGCAAGTATTACCCAATAATCATTATTTAGTTTGTTCAGGTAATCGAGGTGTTTTAGTAGAACTGGATTCCGCCTACTCAACAAGTTGGCAATACATAAACCCAATTTCTTCAAATGGACATATTGTTCAAGGTAATCCGGCAGTTTCTAATAGTGTTTTTAAAGTAAAACGTTATCCTATTACTTATGCAGCGTTTACAGGAAGAACATTCGATAATTTTGGACGATTAGAATTGAACCCATTACCGGACACTTGCACACTATATCACCAAAATACGACGAACAGTATCCAAAAGATTGGTATTCCACCTTCTGATTGGGAGTGTTATCCTTCACCGGCAACAGCTACTATGCAACTTGTTTTTGATGATACTAAACCACATGATATTTCACTATATAATGTGGAAGGGTTAGAACTTACAAAAATTCATTGTAGTAAAAAACAAGAGCAAATAACTGTTTCAAACTTACCTTCGGGTATGTA
>JAHEYX010000085.1 GCA_023251415.1 Chitinophagales bacterium | reverse complement strand
AACGAAGGTTTAGCGATTTGTCCGGAAAGCAAACAAAAATACCAATTAAACAACGGTAAAGTTAACCGTATTGATTAAAAAAAATCCTATTTTCACGCCCCAAATAATTGAACAAAACACTATACTTCTACTATTATGAGTAACATTTACGAGAAACTTGTTAATAAGGAAACTAAATTGGCAGTCATTGGACTAGGTTATGTGGGTTTACCACTGGCTTTAGAAATGGCTAGAAAGATAAAAGTAATCGGCTTCGATATCAATCAAAAGCGCGTTGACATGATGCGTAATAATGTAGATCCAAGCAATGAATTAGAAAGCAGTGCTTTTGATGGCTGCGATATTCATTTTACAGCAAATTTGGATGATTTAAAAGAAGCTACTTTCTTTATTGTAGCTGTCCCTACTCCTGTTGATGAACACCGCGTTCCGGATTTGAAACCGGTAATTGGCGCCTCAACTACCATTGGTAAAGTGTTGAAGAAAGGTGATTACGTGGTTTATGAATCAACCGTATATCCGGGCTGTACCGAAGAAGATTGCTTACCGGTATTGGAAAAACTTTCCGGTCTTACTTTAGCCAATGGAGACTTTAAAATTGGTTATTCTCCAGAACGTATCAATCCGGGCGATAAAGAACAAACATTAACGAAAATTAAGAAAGTAGTTTCCGGTTGTGATGCCGAATCATTAGACATTGTTGCTAAAGTATATGAATTAGTGGTAACTGTTGGTGTTCACCGTGCTTCTTCCATTAAAGTAGCTGAAGCTGCTAAAATCATTGAAAATACACAACGCGACGTAAACATTGCTTTGATGAATGAATTGTCGATGATTTTCGAACGCTTAAACATCAATACCTATGAAGTATTGGAAGCTGCCGGAACAAAATGGAATTTCTTGAAATTTATGCCGGGTTTAGTTGGTGGTCACTGTATTGGCGTTGACCCTTACTACTTAACCTATAAAGCAAAAGAATTAGGCTATGACCCTCAAGTAATTTTAAGTGGCCGTCGTATCAATGATGATATGGGTCCTTACGTTGCTAAACGTTGTGTTCAAATGATTGCTCACGAAGGTAAAGACGTTATCAAATCTAAAGTTTTGGTAATGGGTGCTACGTTCAAAGAAAATGTTAGTGATATTCGTAACAGTAAAGTAGCAGATATCATCAACGAGTTGAAAGCCTTTAGCGTTCATGTAGATGTGGTTGACCCGCATGCTGATTCACATGAATTACAAGAAGAATACGGTTTTGCATTATGTGAAAATCCAAGTAAAGATTATGATGCTGTTATAGTTGCCGTAAATCACAAAGATTATTTGGCGATGGACGAAAACTATTTCAAAGGTATCACCAGCGGTAAGGCTGTTTTAATGGATATCAAAGGTATTTACCGCAATAAAATCAAAGATTTAAAATATTGGTCTTTATAATTAAACACTAAAATTCGAAAAGCCGATCTGTAGCAGCAGGTCGGCTTTTTTTATGTCTAAAGTTTATTTCGCTGCCTCGATTTTCACAATAATAAACAGTCGAATCAAGCCTTAAAAGCTAAAGCAGCTTCACGTTTTAATTCCCTACGCATCTTGCTGTAAGCTGATAAAAGAGCTTCCAAACATTAAAGAGGTAAACGAATAATAAACGTGGTGCCTTTATTAAGTTCACTTTCTACAATCAAATCACCACCATGTGCTTTTATGATATCGTAACTTAAACTTAAGCCTAAACCGGTTCCTTCACCGGTAGGTTTAGTAGTAAAGAATGGATTAAAGATCTTATCCAAGATATCGGAAGGTATACCCGTACCAGTATCGCTTATACGTATTTCGATTTGTTTAGTAAGTTGCTTGATTTGCAATTGCAATACCGGTTTAAAAGCATCGCCTGATTTAATACGTTGATTGATGGCATAAAAACCATTGTTGAAGATATTCAACAGCACGCGAGCTATGTCCTGCCCTACTATCACTATACCTGTAATTGCAGGATCTAAATCCATTTTGATTTCACAATTAAAGCCCGGCGTTTTGGCTTTAACCCCTTGATAAGAAAGCGTAAGGTATTCTTCAGCCAACTTATTAATATCAATCAACGATTTTTCGGATGGTTTACTGCGACTGTGATCCAGCATGTTTTTAATAATGCTGTCGGCTCGCATACCATGACGATAAATTTTTTCCAAATTACCTTGAATAGACTCGGCTAAGAATTTACGTTCTTCCGGATCTTGTTCTACAACCATATCATTAGCCAACTCCCGTGATAGTTCAGAAAAGTTAATGATAAAGTTTAACGGGTTTTTAATTTCATGTGCAATTCCTGCGGTCAATTGACCTAAGGAAGCTAATTTTTCTTGTTGCACCAATTGCAATTGCGAAGCCTTTAAATCATGAAGTGCCGTATTTAACTCGGCTGTGCGTTCATCAACTTTTTGCTCCAACAATTGATTTTGTTCCAAAACGATACGTTCGTTCTCTTGGGTTTTCAATAACAGTTCTTCTTGCGCTTGATTACGGGCACGACGCATTTCGGCTTTCTCCCAATCAAAACGTTTAGATAATAAATAGGCCAATAAAAACGCTTCAATCAAGATACCGATTGAAATATAACTGATATTGAATAAGTAAGCCGGACTGCCTGTTTCATCATACAATACTTCAATAACCGCTGAAACAAAAAACAGTATATAAGTGAACGCAAATACATAACCCAGTTTATTTCCTTTACGTCCGGTAACGATACCCAAAGTAGCCATAAAAGAAATGCCAATTAAAGCATGAAGCTGACTAATTACCAGCACTACGCCCATAGGCATAAACAAGTAAGTGATCAAATACAGTATAAAATACCCCAATAAAAATAAACTCACTTTATACAGTTTCGGTGCATATTTCTTCACCTCTAAAAAGAGTACGCAATACAATAACCCATTAGGTTGATTCAAAATGGGGTTGATGTAATACCAAAACTCCATGTCCATTGAAGGGAATAAGTAAATTAAGTAACCATCAAAAATACCGGAGAAGGTGGCGTATAAGAAAACCAAAATAGAATAATGCAGGTACCCGTATTTCTGTAAGGAAACAAATAAGAATAAATTATAGAGAATTACGAAAATCATAATTCCCATAAAAATCCCGAAGATGATGTGTTGAAAGTTTAAGCTGTCTTGGAAGCTACTGCGTTCGTGAATACTAACCGGCATTGGAAAGCCACAAGGGATATAGCGCAAATAGAATTGCTTCACATGTGGCGGTACAATAAATAACTGATTGTGGTTTTTAAATACCTTTTTAGATAGCGGAATATGGTAACCCGAATGTTGTACATGCCAATTACCAACTGAATCTTGGTAATAACAATCAATTACCGGAATTAAGGATTGAGCTACATTTATTATTAACTGATCATTCGTGTTGTTATCGACTTCAAATTTAATCCAATGCGGAAAGGCCAATGGTTTAAAGTTAAATATCGGTTTATGGTAAGCCACAAACTTTTGTGCCTCTGCTGCAACCTGAGCGGCATTGCGTTTACCGGTGGAATCAACCATTACTGCACTCTCTTCGCCAATGTAAATGGTCTTCTTGGAGGCTGAATTCCATTTTACTGCAGCAAAACTAATGCTGGTCCAAAGTAAAAAACTGAATACGAGAACAACTTTATTCATAATAATTAAATGCTATGGTACTCTGTTTCGTTGAAACGATTTGGAATACGTAATAAATAAGCAAACACAATCCACCAAATACCGGCGTAAACACCAAATGGTATGTACCCTTGTAATCCCAATAACGGCATTTCAAAAACATGCAACACATTAACATATGGAATACTGTAAGTCCAATAGTCAGGATTATGTGTAATGATAGTCCCATTTTCATGATAACCGCTAAAATAATTCCAAAATTCGCACAAAAACCCTTGAACGAAATACGTTAAGCCAAGCAACATTATAGGGGTCCAATCGCCCTTGCGTAAGGGGGTAAATGGCGACCAAATATGAACTACACCCAATATACAAGCAAACATAAATAAAGGAGCTATCCATAACATTCCAAAAAACAAGTTTGGAAAGAAGGAAGAAATCCCTAAAATCACCACAAAGAAAAACAAGAAAATGTATTTAGTGGATGGCGAGAAAACGATTTTAGGTCCGTTAGAATAACGGTGTTTAAGTTTATCGAAGGTGTTAAATAAGCTGTACCATTCAAAAGCCATCGGAAATAATCCCGATGAACCGATTACGGCATACATGGTAAACTCACTGTCCGGCAAAATATTACCAAAAGGATAAACCCAGGTTTCATCCACAAAGAAATTCAAATATTCAAAAATCAACCATCCACCAATTGAAGCTACACCTACAGCCATAAGCTCTTGTGGATGTAAGCGAATAATGGATTTACCTCCGGTTCGGTAATAAACTATACCATCCAAAACTAAGGTAAAGCCCCAGAACAACGGAACAGCAGCCCAATGTAAGATAAAATTCGGTCCGCTTAATTTTAACCATAAAACAGCTAAAGTGCCACCCCACATTAATAAGCCCAACCAAAACCAACTGGGCATACTTTTATTTTCAATTTTAGGTGAAGGCTTAACAGGTACTTTTTTGAATCCGTAAATCCATGGGAAAACATACAATAAAATAATAAGAAAAAAGAATACGGCTAAGGCAATAAAGATGTAAATATTAAAAGGTGATTTTTCGGCCGCTACTAATGGCGGAAAATCGAAGTAATCTTTTGGAAATACACCTTGGTATTTAATATAAGCTCCAACATAGGGAGCTACAATAATTGCCAAAAACGTTAGCAACAGGTAATAGATTTGTTTGGTGGTTGACATTGGTGAGGGTTTTATTTAATTAGAGAGATGAGGTTAGAGGAGCTGTTTACTCTTTGGCACGTTCAATTTTTAATTGATCCAAATAGATTTGTAACAATAAGCGTTTTTTCAAAATGGCTTCGTATTGATTAAACCAGATTTGCAACAACAAGATGATGGTGCGGAAATCTAATTTAGTTAAACTTACTATTTGAAAGGTGATGTTGTCGCGTAATTGTTTAATGTAATATTTCATCCAATCTTTCTCGTTTCCAAAAGATTTGCCGTTCCAATCCTTTAATCCGATACTGTCGCAATAGATGGTGAAACGTTGTTGACGAACACTTTTAGGATTCAAATAATAATCCGTTAAAATATCGGTGTAACGCATGCCATTGGTAGCACCTACGTCGTATTTAGCTGCAATTACATACGGATCAATATCGCCTAACATGTCTGAACCCGGCGCATCGGTATTAATATAGTTTTGCTCTATTTCCGGTGTTGCGATTTTATTATTGTTTAAGTAATAAAACATAAAATCGCCTGATGAACTGGCTATATCCCCTAACCAAGTTACTATGTCGACATTCGAATCTACGTGCGGAACCAAGAAATTAAGGAAAAATAAAAAATTAGGTAACGGACTTACCGGCTCTTTATAATTATAAGCATCTAATCCGGCTAAAATATGTGCGCAATCACAATACGTACCGTCAGGCAATACAATTTCCTGATGATCTTTTTGATAGATGAATGGAACTTGCCCTACACGGGTATTTCCATAAATTCGATCATGATCGGTATAGGTTACCAAACGGTGTTTCGGTTGGTATTGATTGTCTTGGTAACGACGAACCGCTTTGGTATGTTCGGTCGGATCATCGACAATGGATACTTGATAACGCATTTCAATGTCTTTGGCACCGCGAATCAATTCACTGTTCCAACCCCATTGATCGTAAAATATTTTACGCAATTTGGTTATCATTAATTTGGTATTGTTTTGATCTCCGGTCCAATAATCTTCTTCTTCTCGAAGGAGTGCAATCATTTGTTCTAAAGTCAAAACATCTGCAAGTGCATGTCCGGGCTCCGGACTTTTAACTAAAACGGGTTGATACAAAGAGGCCATAATTTATGGGGGGGGGGGTTTTGTCGGCTAAAAATAAGTTTAATTTTATATTTGTAGAAAGAATTTTAGGGCTTTGTTTAGTGAGAAGTATTGCTTACTAGACAAGTTAAAAATATAAAATTTGAAATAAAAAATACAAGATTTCTTGTCTAATTTACTGCTATTCATTTTTACAATACTACCTTTGCAAAAAATATGTATTAATGAATAATCGTTTGAAAATATTGGTGGGTTTTACGATAGCTGTTTTTATACCACTTGGCTTTTGGTACTATTATTTTGGCTATAAAGGTTTACCGAAACCTGTTAAACGTTGGTTTCCAACCGGGGAAGTGCGTCACTTTAAATTTAGAGGTAAAGACAAAGTGGATTCGGTTTATCATACGATTGCTGATTTTAAACTAACCGATCAAAACGGACATGTATTAACCAACGATTCGTTTAAAGAACGTATTTATGTAGCCGATTTTTTCTTTTGTAGTTGTACAACAGTATGTCCTAAAATGGCACATCAACTTCAACGCGTGCAGGCTGAATTCAAAAATGTAAAGTGGATTAATTTCTTGTCGCATACCGTTAATCCGGAGCACGATAGCATCAGTGCATTAAAAACCTATGCTAAACGTTTTGGTGCAGATGATGAAAAATGGAAATTTGTTACTGGCGACAAACAACTCTTGTATGATTTATGCAAAAACAGTTATTATCTGGCCGTTCAAGATGATGGCGGTATCGATAATTTCGATCACAGCGAGAAATTTGTATTGGTAGATAATCACCGCGTAATTAGAGGCTATTATGATGGAACCGATAGTGTGGATGTTAATCGCATGATGGGTGACATCGTATTGTTGTTGAAGGAACTGTCGAATGATGTGAATGAACTTAAGCCGCCAAGAAACTAAAGCGCTCGCTATTCCTACCCTTGGCTTCTTACATTAGTAAAGAACAATTGAAGCATTAACAATCAATGCTTTGATTAAGGCTTATTCCAGTAAAAAAGTATTCGTTTTAAAACAAACGCCCGATAGATGGCGGAGCGATTTTGCCCAGGTGTTTGTACGCTTGTTCGGTAGCTTCACGACCGCGTGGAGTACGCATCATATAACCTTCCTGTATTAAATACGGTTCATACACTTCTTCAATAGTACCGGCTTCTTCTCCAACAGCAGTAGCAATGGTTGTTAAACCAACCGGACCGCCACCAAATTTTTCAATGATGGCAGAAAGGATACGGTTATCCATTTCATCCAAACCGTGTTCATCAACATTTAAGGCATCTAAGCCATAACGAGCTATTGATAAATCAATAATGCCGTTGCCTTTCACTTGTGCAAAATCGCGGATACGTCGCAATAAGGAATTGGCAATACGTGGTGTTCCTCTGCTTCTTCTGGCTATTTCGAATGCGCCGTCGGGTTTGATTTCAGTTTTTAGAATGGCTGCCGAACGAATAATAATGCGTTGCAATACTTCTTTAGAATAGTAATCCACACGAGAAGTAATACCGAAACGGGAGCGAAGCGGTGAGGATAACAAACCGCTGCGGGTTGTAGCGCCTACGAGTGTAAAGGGATTTAAAGCAATTTGAACCGAACGGGCATTGGGTCCGGATTCAATCATGATGTCAATTTTAAAATCCTCCATAGCACTGTAGAGGTATTCTTCGACGGTAATATTCATGCGATGAATTTCATCGATAAATAACACATCATTGGGTTCGAGGTTGGTCAGTAAGCCGGCCAAGTCGCCTGCTTTTTCAATAACCGGACCGCTGGTTACTTTCATGCTCACGCCCAATTCATTGGCTATTATATTCGAAAGGGTCGTTTTTCCTAATCCCGGAGGGCCGTGTAACAACACATGATCCAACGCTTCTCCACGTTGTTTAGCCGCTTGAATGAATACCAGTAAATTCTCGACAATCTTCTCTTGCCCGGCAAAATCGTCAAACCCTTGCGGACGAAGGACTTTTTCAATTTCCTTGTCGGTTTGATTCAATTGTTCTTTATCGGCATTTAACGAGGTATTACGCATAAGTAGTTTCGGTATTCAAAGATGCAAAAGATTTTGAATTGTAAACCGATTAATCACAAAATTTGACTTGCCCTTTGTTTAAAAAGATTGAAAAAAAGCCGAAACAGAAGTAAAAATCCAAGATAGTAGGCAAAAAGTTAGAGGTTATTAACTTTTAAACACCGGTTTAGCCCGAAAATTTATGACAAGTCCCTTTTAAATTATGAAATATTTCTTTAGCTTTGCACTCCTTTTAAAGGTGTATTGTAACTAATTGCTGTTGAACAGGTTGAATATCCATTCTTACGATGAACAAAAAAATGCCGAGAATCCGCTACCAAAGCGAGTTTGAACAAAATCGGTAGGAGACATGGTGTGTGAAAAACATGCTGTGATTTTTCATTTTAGGAAAGATTGAAACTTGTAAAAAAAATAAAAGGAAATTGTTATTTCGGGCCTCTTAACGCTAAAAAATTCGTTCAACCAATAAATATGTCAACTAAAAAGTTCAAAGAACGTCAGCATTTTGGTAAAATTAAAGCTTTACCATATCCTGATTTATTAGCCATCCAATTGCAATCTTTTAAAGATTTCTTCCAATTGGATACTACCTCTGAAAACAGAAGTAATGAAGGCTTATATAAAGTGTTCAAAGAAAACTTCCCGATTACTGATGCCCGTAACATCTTTAATTTAGAGTTTTTAGATTATTTCGTAGATCCTCCAAGATACAGTATGGAAGAATGTATCGAACGTGGATTAACTTACAGTGTACCTTTGAAAGCAAAGTTACGTTTGAGCTGTAATGATCCTGAACATATCGACTTCCAAACCATTGTACAGGATGTATTCTTAGGAAATATCCCTTACTTAACGCCAAAAGGTACCTTTATTATTAATGGTGCTGAACGTGTGGTAGTTTCTCAATTACACCGTTCTCCGGGCGTATTCTTCGGTCAAAGTGTTCACCCTAACGGAACTAAAATTTACTCTGCCCGAATTATTCCTTTTAAAGGAGCTTGGATGGAATTTGCTACCGACATTAATAATGTCATGTATGCTTATATCGACCGTAAGAAGAAATTCCCGGTTACTACCCTTTTGCGTGCAATGGGTTATGAATCCGATAAATCCATCTTGGAATTGTTTGGTTTAGCTGAAGAAATTAAAGCTAATAAACAAACGTTAAAAGATGCTTTAAATAAAAAATTAGCTGCTCGTGTATTGAAAAGCTGGTTCGAAGATTTCGTGGATGAAGATACCGGAGAGGTGGTTTCTATCGAACGTAATGAAGTAATTTTAGAACGTGATACCATTTTAGATGAGGATAATATCCAATTGATTTTGGAAACCGGTGTAAAAACCGTTATTCTTCAAAAAGAAGAAATGGCCGGTGATTACTCTATTATTTACAATACTTTACAAAAGGATACTTCAAACACTGAATTAGAAGCGGTTCAACATATTTACCGTCAATTACGTGGTGCTGATGCTCCGGATGATGATACTGCTCGTGGTATTATCGAAAAATTATTCTTCAGCGATAAACGTTATGATTTAGGTGAAGTTGGTCGTTATAAAGTAAATCAAAAATTAGGCTTAGACCCTAAAAATGCCAGTCGCGTTTTATCAAAAAGCGATATCATTTTAATTGTGAAGTATTTGGTGCAATTAACCAATGCTAAAGCTGATATTGATGATATCGATCACTTGAGTAACCGTCGTGTACGTACTGTTGGTGAACAATTGTATGCACAATTCGGTGTAGGTTTAGCCCGTATGGCGCGTACGATCCGTGAACGTATGAACGTTCGTGATAACGAGGTGTTCACACCGGTTGATTTGATCAACGCCCGTACTTTAAGCTCTGTTATCAATTCCTTCTTCGGAACTTCTCAATTATCTCAATTCTTAGATCAAACCAATCCATTATCTGAAATTACACACAAACGTCGTATTTCGGCACTCGGACCCGGCGGTTTAAGTCGTGAAAGAGCAGGTTTCGAGGTGCGTGACGTACACTATAGCCACTACGGACGTTTATGTACGATTGAAACACCGGAAGGACCAAACATCGGTTTGATCTCTACCCTTTGTGTTCATGCGAAGATCAATGAAATGGGCTTCATCGAGACGCCTTATCG
>JAHEYX010000084.1:9757-10167 GCA_023251415.1 Chitinophagales bacterium | reverse complement strand
TCCAGGAACTTCTTGTTCAGCTATTGCCGGAACAACTTATAATGCTTCTACTTCTTCAGGCATTCCTGCTTCATGTAGTGGTACCCCTGATGATGATGTTTGGTATAAATTCAAAACATCAAATAAAGCAGCATTAGTTAAAGTTACTCCTGATCCAAGTATGGATGCGACCATTCAAGTATTAACCGGACCAAATAGAAATTCTTTATCGCAATATTCTTGTGCTAACACCGGTGGATTGGGAGTTGTAGAATACTTACCTGTTATGAACATTCAAAATTTAAACCCTGCTGATAGTATTTGGGTAAGAGTGTTTCATACCGGCAGTGGTTA
The DNA here is from genome assembly GCA_023251415.1 of Chitinophagales bacterium. Lineage (GTDB taxonomy): Bacteria > Bacteroidota > Bacteroidia > Chitinophagales > CAIODY01 > JAHEYX01. The sequence continues at coordinate 9,834 of JAHEYX010000084.1, read as the reverse complement.
TGGCAGCGGTAATTTCCAGATTTGTGTTACAACTGATGTACCACCTGTTAACGACTCTTGTGTAAATGCAACAAGTA